>WJIL01000052.1 GCA_014730275.1 Candidatus Lokiarchaeota archaeon
AGAATGCTCGTGGTGCATCAGAATCACGAATCTTTCGGTTTTCGGAATATACAGCTTTCATAGAAAATGTGATGTCATTCAGGCTTAGCCCAAGATCTAAAGTTGCTTTCCGAAGGGCATCAGGATGAATACCACGATGTTCTAAGGATTGGAGGCTCCAAGTCCGGGGATCCCTCCAACCAGTATACTCACCGCTCAGTATTTTTCGTCTGGCTCTACTTTTGCTCAATGTGGCATCTTTGAATTTTAGGCGGCCATAGTAGATCAATTCCGGTTCGGCCCACCCATAAATCCGCCAGATGTGTTGCTCGATTTTTCCTTCTTTCACCAAGTCCTTCCCACGGATAATGTGGGAGATGCCAAGCTCATGGTCATCTATGCCCCACGAGTACTCCAGCATCGGCCATACCCGATAACGATCTCCAACTCGGGGGTGTTCAGCTTCGGAGATTCGCAAAATAACGTGGTCTCTCATTGCAGGATCCGGATCATCCATGCCTGTCTTGATACGGACGGCTGCTCCCTTCTCAGGGTAAGTTCCATCTAGCATTTTTTCCCATCGCGCTAGATTCTCATGAACCGACAAGTCTCGGCATGGACAAGGCCTGGACAATACCTTGTATTCATTCCTCCACAGCTCGGGGTCACAATCACAGACATAGGCTTCTTCCTTCTTGATTAAATCAACTGCGTATTCATAGAAAATCTCCAGCCTGTCAGATTTGTAGACCGTTTCATCCCAATCAACACCCAGATATTCCAGCCCCTCGGGGATTAAATCATATGCTTCAGGCTCGACTTTCTTCTCTTCGGAGCCAATAGTATCATCAAACACTAGGATGAGTTTGCCGCCATATCGTTTGACGTAGTAATCATTGAGAATGACCATTCGTGCATTTCCAACATGAAGTGTTCCCGACGGAAACGGTGCGAGCCGCATGACAATATCATCCCATTTGTCAGCATTTGGCAGCTCAGGAGGTTCTTCTTCCTCGGGCTCTTCTTCTTCCTCCTCAATAAGCTCTGGAGCTAGTTCCATCAACTCACTCCGCTGAGCTTCAAGAGATTCCTTCTCGATTTCATGTACTAGGCGCTCAGTAATTTCTTTTACTTCTCCTGCACGGGAACGAAGATCTGCTCTGGACCCAAGCAATGCAGACATCACAGACTTTACGCTTGGTTGACCATCGTATTTCACAGCGTTCTGCAGAACCAACTTGCGAATCTCAAGTTCAAGACCGTCCATATCACCAGCACCATACTTTCTTTCTTTGGACCTGCATATATGTTTCCGGTTACTGTTGGATTAGACTATGGCGAAAATACTGGCAAGTTGAAGAAGTACAGGGCAAGAAGAACTCCTGCAACCAGAACAAGTAAGAAACCGTTACCCACAAGCCAATGTTTCGCCTTGGATTTGCTAACCTTTAGAGGACCCACCGCTTTCAAACCAACAGGAGCCTCATCATAAGGGCTAACTACCCTCCAGATGATTTCGAATGGACTAGCATTACTTGGATAGATGTCTAGAAAAAGATGACTTGCATATCCGAGCAAGAAGAGTGCAGTAATATAATACTCAACTTCAGCTCCAATTCTGAATGTCTCAGCTGAAGCAATTTTCAATGCGACATTCGTGATGGTCGTCACGGTGATTAGGAGTGGGAGAATGGCAGAGTGAAAAACAACATTTCGGTGACGAGAAATGCCAAGCAGTGGTATGTCAAAATCGGGCATTTCTGCACCCACAACCATGATTAGAGCTCCAATGAGGATAGAGATATTGCCCACGATTGGGATAGCAGTTCGCCATTGATACACCAGAGAACCACCTAATGAGCCTATACCGAATGTAACAAATGATAGGGCAGAAATGGCACCAAGATTCCCGAATGAACGGCTGCTACTACCTCGATGCGGCGCTTTGTAGTAAAGAACTGGCACCGAAATAACGGTGAGGATTAGGCCGCCAGCAGCATAATAGATAAGCAAATCTCTAAGAACACCAAAGCTGGATTGCCAGACACTGAATGCGTGTATCAACGAGTAAAGTGAAACAAATAGGAAGAAAGCAAAGAGAATATGGGAAAATCGATTCATAGTTTATTCACCTTAGCAATGGAACATACTGTTTCAGAGTATCACAGGGTGTCTCATTGACTATGGGCAGATACTAGCTTGAGGGTATTAAATCCTAACGAGAGAGTAACAAAAGAAGAGCTATATGTCATAAATAGCCTGATCTCTGTGATTCAATGAAAACCTTTGTTCGGGGTCAAAAACAAGCTACTTGATTCTGTTCAGAATCTGGAGGACATTTCCGAAATTGTGTTGGATGTACCTACTTTTTTCGTTATAGGCTGTAACTTCTTTGAACATAGCATCTTTTCTGGCTTTCTCAAGGAACCTGCTTGATGTTATCTCTTTTCTCCCGAACATGGCGAACTATAGATGTCTGCGTTCAGATTCTGAAAAATGCCGACTAAATGTCATTCTAATCATATGCTACAACCAAATATGGAAATATGAAAAAATAAACGAGTCATCATCACAGCAGGGTTAAACATTTATGTCAAAAGCACAATCGCGTCTTGGAGCTTCAAATGCCTGAAGGAGTCTTTGTTGTCCGCTTGGATGATATGCGTGGTTTCCTTGTTGAGGAGAAACACCCCACCACGCTGAGATTGAGTGAAAAGCTTCTGAATGTAATCTTCTATGAACATGAGACAGGCAAGAAGGAGCAGATAAAATTCTTTGAATCAGAAGGAAAAAGAATTGGCTCCTTTACTCAAATAACCCATCCAGCGTGGTTTGTCTGTTTTATCCTCAGTCCTGATGAAGAACCGGAGATAATACGTGATCAGCTTATAGGTATGGGGAGACTGATTACCGAACTAGCCATCGAAACACCGGATAAGCTCGATTTGGGACAGATTCTCAAGGAAGGCAGTACACTTCCCAAACGATCACAGGAACAGCTTTTCACGGAGATATTTACCACACCATCCACTGCACTACTACTTGAAAGACTAGAAGATGAAAATGAAGGCGGATTGGAGAAGGCTGCTTCGCTTTCCATTTGGTTGAAAAACCAGGTCAAGAGTGAAGATATGGATTTGCGCGAAATCGTTAAACCCCTGATGAAATCTGGAGCAGTAGAAGTGAAAATGGTTGGCAAGGCTTCAGAAATGGTATTTCTCATCAAAGATGTATTTGCCTACAGAGCACCCCCAGTTCAAGCACTACTGAATGTTGAGAATCAGCAGATGAATTTCGCCGAAGAATACAGACAACAAGTCAAGGAATTCTTCTCCCCCGAGGGGGAGGGAGGCTATAATCCATCATTGCCAGTAACAGACCCGAATTCTCCCATTTTGGAAGATAGACAAAAAATTGCAGAGATTATGGATAACATCTTTCATTACAGGATTATTGAAGCACTTCGGGAGAAGCCATGTAATGTGGAAGAGATTGTCAGTGAAACTGCTTTGCCGAAGAGAATCGTCAGGGATTCCTTGAGAGTATTACGTAACAATCATATAGCAATTAATATTGGAAAAGAAGGTACATGGGCACTGCTCTCAAATCCTAGGATTGATTGTTTTATGCCGGAATTTGTCCTTCCAGCTGTAGCAAAAAAAGTTAGAAGCAAGAAAGTAAAAAGACAAGCTGCACAGGAGTACTTGGAGTTACTTATACAACAATGGGAGGGTGAAAACAGTTGATACGCGGAGTATACCTTCTTGGGCCCCATAACAGCTTGCTTCATTCTAAGGAATATGTGGAGCCGGCATCAAGAGAGGCTCTCATCGACTTCTTGCTGAATCTTACGGAGTTTCTTTCAACACAGGATTTGGGAGACCAAATCGAATTCATGAATCTAGCCACTTCACGACTCTATTACTCAGTAAATGGAGACTACACCTTTCTTCTTGTCGCAGACAAGGCAGACGATATGGAGCAAATAACCGAGAAGATTCAGCAACTGGAAACCGTCTTCATGGAGAAATTCGTGCCGGTATATGAAGCCGGAAAAGCAATTGAAGGACTTGACAATTTCATAGATAGTCTGGCTGTAACGATGGTAAAGGTAGCGATTCTTGGTTTTGCAGGGGTAGGGAAAACCACGACTTTGCATCTGCTACGCGGGGAAACATTACCGCTGAAACATGATCCCACAATTGGTGTTACCATCAAGAAGCTGCCATCAGAAGTTGAAAATGCCAACATAGTGTTGTGGGATCTTGCAGGTCAATCACGGTTCAAAATCCTATGGGGTAAGATGATTGCGAATGCTCAGGTTGTTGTTATTGTCACTGACAGCACCCTCGAAAATGTACTTAAAAGCAAGAAACTGGTTGGCCTTGTTAAAGAGAAAGTACCGAATGCGAAAATCATAGGTATCGCCAATAAGCAGGACCTTCCAACAGCATTAACGCCTGATAGAGTTGGTAAAATACTCGGTGTTAAAACCTATGAGCTAGTAGCAATCGACGTATCCTATCGGGATAGGCTTATTCAAATCATCCGGAGGGCCATTTTGGAAGGAAAAGCTGAAGATTCTGGTGACGGAAAGAAGGCTGACAATTAGATAAGACAAGATTAGCAAGACACTAGCAAAAATAATAAGAACAGTAAGACACGAGAAAACAGTAGAGACACTATCAACTGAAGGTGGATTATCCTATGGCGTTTGACATTGATGAAATTATGCAGAAACTAAAGGCAATTGAGGGGTTTGCCAAGAATGTATCTGAGACAAAAAAGCTTGCAGATGATTTAGCAAAGAATTTTGCCAGCATGAAAACAGCACTGACCAATACTATGAACGAGAGCTTCACAGAGATAGCTCAACAAATAGAGGAACTGCGCAAGAACATGGAGCGCATGGAGGAAATGGGAAGTGTTGAAGCTGCTACCTCATCGGCGGAACCCACACCTTCACCGACCCCGGAGCCAACTCCAAAACCACCTGAACCAGAACCAAAGGTTGAACCAGAGCCTGAACCAGAACCAAAGGTTGAACCCGAACCAACCCCTCAAGAGGTTGAAGAGGTATCTGAAGTCAAAAAAGAAGAGCCAGAGGCTCCTCCCAAAGAACCGACCACTGAACCAGCTCCAAAACCACCTCAACCAGAACCAGAAGTTGAACCAGAATCAGAGGAAGAAAGCGGCGAACTCGATCTGCTCCTTCAAGAACAAGATCAAGTCAAAGCAAAGCTCACAGATCTTCGATTTGATTATATGCGTGGATACATTCCAGAAGACGAATACAAGGAAAAGGAGAGCGAACTGGATAACAAGCTAGAGGAATTGGATAAGAAAATAGCAGATCTGAAGTAGATATTCCCAAGAAAAACAAGCAATGGAGAGCAGTTAGGGTGCTGCTCTCCCTATTCTCAGTTACTTCCTATCAACTTCTTTCGAGGCACTATGCTCATTTAAGAAGATCCTTTGCTTCCTTTATGATTCGCTTGGCACCATCAACGGTTATGCCTTCAACTTTCTGCGCCACTTCTTCTGATTCGGCATCAGCAAGCGCCTTCACTGAATCATAATGGGCAAGAATCAAGCGTTTTTCCAAGGTTGGGCCAATTCCCTTGATATCAGAAATCTCAGGTACTTCTTCTCCTTCGAGTTCCTGTATCATCTTCTTTGCTTCATAAACCATATCAGCCGCACCCTTTGAACCAACCCCATCTACTTTGTCGGCCAATTCATCAGGATCAGCTTCGGATATCGCTCTTACATTATCAAAGCCAGCATTTGTCAGACTATCAGCGGTCTTGGGACCAATACCAGATATTTCAGTTACTTTCAGATCAGGTCTCTCGGGAGCCTTCTTCTCTTTCTTCTTTGGTTTGGCCTTCTTTTCTGGTTTCTTCTTGGGTTCTTCTTCAACTTCTTCAACAGCTTCGGGTTTAGGTTTAGGCTTCTTCTTTGCTTTCTTCTCGCGTTCTTCACGCTTCTTTCGAGCAGCCCTACCCGGTTTCACTGGTACATCTTCTGTTGCAACATCAATGGCTGATTCCATTTCGTCGTTCATCAATGGTACATTCTTGATAGTGCTTGCCACGACCTCAATTTGCGGACTCGGTTCTTGACCCTGCTTTTCCATCTCTTCAGGCGTAGTATAGACACTAACACCTCCTTCATGAATAAAGGGTACAATTTCTCCATCATCCGCATACTCCTTGAGCATTTTCTTTGCAACACTCATGCGTATATTGAACTTAGATGCTAGATCGTACGGCGTCACGGATTTGGCATTGAGTACGTAACTCTTGATATCTGAAGCGGTGTCATCTTTGGGGATAGCATCTCTGACTACCCGCTCTTTCTTCGCAGTTGATCGGCCCCATTTCTTCTTACTAATTGTGAGCACTCTCCTAAGATATTTCTAGAGGCCCCAGTAGAATACTAGGTCCTCTCGTTGAGGTCATCGCGAACCGTCGTTTTCATTCTTAAAAACATGCGCATAAGGAAGAGACAATCTAACAGGGTTCCTCCTCACGCTCTGAAACTATGAGCTTCTGTTTCACGGAAACATTCTTGCGTGGAGGGATGTTTCTATCTATGACACATCCAGGCGAAATCATGCTCTCTTCCCCAATCTTCACAGCTGGGTAAAGAGAGGCGTTAACACCAATTACCACGTTATCTCCAATGATGCCACCAATCTTGCTCAAAGGCACCTCAATTTTCTCATCACCGTTTTCAAAGAAGAAAGGTTCTGAGCCAGGCCTCCAATTCCACAATTGAGCTCCCGCCTCTATGCAACTGTTGGTACCTACCATAGAGTCGGCCACATATGTCATTCTGCCAACATTGACCTTCTCGAAAATCATGGAGTTTCGAATTTCAACAGAATATCCGATGTGAACGTCATCACACAGACAAGAGTAGTCTCGTATCAAGGAATTGTTCCCAATGTGAACTCTCTTGCCAATATAGAGTGGACCTCTGAGTGTGGTACCAGGGCGGATAATTGCATTCTCATCTATGTATACTGGGCCTTCAATGACCACGTTCTTTCCGACCTCGACAGATTCGGCGATGAAACTGCCTCGTCCCTTTAATTTTCGATCCATTACGATTCTGTTTGCTTTCAGGATGTCCCATGGCCAAGTGAATTCAGCCCATTCTTTCTCCCAGACAGTACTAACGATTCGTCTTTCGCTCTTAATCATCTCTCCAATGGCCTTCTCCATCGTTTCATGTTCTCTTAGCATATCGAAGATTTCACTTGTGAACACAGAAACACCCGCAACGGCATAGTTGCTAACGTATCGCTCAGGACCACCTTTTTCGACCAGTTTTTCAACACGTCCATTCCGTCCCATTTTGACCGTGCCAAATTGTGCGGGATTCGATACCAGTGTCACTAACATCGTCACATCCGCATTCATGTTTTCGTGATTGTTGAGCGTTCGTGACACCATTTCATCTTCTACGAGAACATCTCCATTCACCAGCAGGAACTCGTCTTCATCCTCCAATTCAGGAGCAGCCGTTAGCATTGCATGTTCTACACCTTTCTGTTCGTGTTGCAAAACATATCCAATCTGGACTTCTTGATCCCCGCCGTGTTGAAAATGATCAACAATTTGTTCCCTGCCATGCCCAAGGACAATGATGATGTCCTTGATTCCATTAGCCTTGAGGCTATCAATGATATATTGCAACACAGGACGACCAGCAATCATCAGCATTGACTTAGATCTATTGGCGGTCAACGGCCTGAGTCTTTTTCCTCTCCCTGCTGTCAAGACAAGAGCCTTCATCACCGACACGCATTCCCAGCTGTCCGCATAACCAATATAACCTTTCGCAACACCCGCGAAGAAGAACAAGTGATTTCAGCTAGTATGTGTTGCATGCCAAAGCACGCATTAATCATCAAGATGGAAATAGATTCGCTGTTTCTCTGAGCCCATGTTCTTGTTTTTGGTGATTCGTATCCCACCAATTTCCTTTGTATTTGCAACATGAGTACCAGCACAGGAAGCAGCGTCGTAATCCCCTATGACAATAATGCGGAAAGTCTTCACGAAATCAGGTACCATTTCGATGTACCTTGTTTGATAACCCCGTGATTCTAAAAAGTCGACAGCTTCTTCGCGGGGCATAAAGCGCATCTCTACATCAATACCTTCTTCAACAACTGAATTGACAGCCTGCTCCGCGTCCCGCTTCATATCATCATCGAAATCATCAATGGGCTGATAGTCAGCACGACCATGGTCTGGCTTAATCATACTGCCAGCAGTCTCAAGTCCGTAGTTCTTCTGGAGGTATCTAGACAGGATATGTTGGGCGGTATGAAATCGCATACAGCGATATCTTCGTTCCCAGTCAATGACACCGTGAACTTCAGCACCAACTTCAATGCCCTCCAATAAATCAATCTTATGATAAACAGTCTGGCCTTTCTTAGTAGTCTGATCTACCCGAAACTCCTTGCCTCCAACCTCAAGTAATCCATGATCACCTACCTGCCCTCCACCGCGCGGATAAAAAGCAGTGCGATTGAGGACTACTGAATCATCCGTAACTTTCTCTACTTTTGCATCAAATGCCTTCACATAATTGTCCTTCATATGCAGCAATTCAGTCATTGATAGTAGCCTCTATTTGCGCTGCTGACGCTTCCACTCGTTGAGAGCTAGTTGCTTTGCCTTCTCTACTTCCCGAGTTGTGAAGTTTGCGTCTTGCATTTCAGCGGCTGCTTCAACAACATCGAACACTTCTTGTCTCTTAAGAGTTGGCAAGTCGTCAAGAATGGCCCTCATAGTCTCGGAATCTACGCCATGTTCAATCATATAATCTGCAAAATCACCAGTTGATACAGGAATGAAACCGGCTTCACTTGCTGGCTCTAGACCAATCTTGTTCATTTTGCTTTCGAACAATTCAGTAATGATATCCTGTCGAGAGCGGGTAACCGGAATATCTGGTTGATTTCCCTTTTTAATAACGGAATGCATATGCTTGACCTTCTGAATCGGTGATCGATCTGCAGGGCTAATCATCTTCTTCTTAGCAAAATAAAGAACAACAACTACTAGAACCAAAACAAGAGAGATGAGAAACATCGGTGAGCTCAAAAAATCTCCAAACGAATCAGGGAATTGCATTCCTGTTTGACCTCGCAAATAGCTATTTCTACTAGCAACAGCAGTAAAGGTCAACTTTAAGGTTTCTACGAGCTTCCATTGTACTTTATCTAAGAATACTAGTCATCTGAAAAATCAGGTGTTTTTCGAGCACAGTATAGGACAACAACTAGAAGAATCACACCAAACAGGACTATCAACATTGGCGGCTCCAATAAGTCAGCAATCGCTTCAGGAAACTGCATTATTCTCAACCCTCATAGGAACAAAGGTAAACATCCATAAACGAATATGGAACTTTAAGGTTTCTCACTTTATGCAGTGAGGATATCAATAGGAATGAGTAAGAGTGATGCACGAGGTTCGTGAAATTCTAGAGGCCCTATCAGCTGGCAAAATCAATGTGAATGAGGCGGAAGAAAAACTCAAGAGGCTAGAATTGCGAAAAATTGGGAGCCTAGCTGTCATCGACCCAGGTCGAGAGCATAGAAGCGGGATTCCTGAAGTTGTTATGGCAGAAACAAAAACGAGCGAACAACTCGCGAAAATTATTCAGGGTATGTTGGAAGCAAAGAAGTTCGTGCTCACAACGAGAGCCTCAGAAGCACAAGTCGAATACTTGGAGGATTATCTGAAAGATTTCGAATTCGATGTCAGAGGAGGAAACAACCACATAACTCTGCTAATTCATCATCCTGATTGGAAGCCCAAAAGGCGTGGCGGTACGATCGCAGTTATTACCGCAGGAACTTCGGATGAATTCTTCGCAGAAGAAGCAGAAGCCGTTGCAGAAGTAATGGGAGTCGAAGTACTGAGATTTCGTGATGTTGGCGTAGCTGGCATCCATCGGCTTATCGAACCTCTTGAACAGATAAGAGAGAAGGGCGTGGATGCAATCGTGGTATTTGCCGGAATGGAAGGGGCATTACCTACTGTTGTGGCTTCGTTAGTTGATATCCCAGTAATTGGTGTGCCTGTGCCCATTGGATACGGGCATGGCGGGAATGGTGAGACCGCTCTATCATCCATGCTTCAATCTTGCGCTCCGGGATTAGCAGTTGTGAATATCGGAAATGGTCTTGGCGGCGGTGGAATTGCGGCACTTATTGCTCTGAGAGCATCATATGAGTGACAAAGGCACTCCAATATGTGGCAGTCAGCGGTTTTCATCAAAATGGCGTGCAATCTTGAGATAGATATCAACCGAATCGAGCAATTGGTCAATTTCTATGTACTCGTCAGGTTGATGTGCCTGTTCTATCGATCCAGCTCCACAGATGATATTCATAATCCCCACCTCCGGCTGTAGGACTGAACAATCAGTTCCGTATGTAGCGGTAGCTATGTCAGGATGCCGTCCTGTAGTTTCAGATATAACCTTCTCTGCAATTTTCACTATTTCTGCATCATTTGGTGTAAGAACTGGTGGATGAGCATCAATGATTTCTATCTCGATGCTCTCCTCTAGACCTGCATCCTGTAATCGTTCTTTCATGGATTGCAATATAGATTCAGAAGTCTGACCTTCAACTGTCCGCATGTCGATTTGGGCTTCACAATGTTCTGGAACAACATTGATTTTTGTGCCGCCTTCGATTACACCTATGTTAACTGTAGGCTTGCCCAGTAGTGATTCATCATATGCAAATTCTTCACCAGCAACGCTTTCTAGAGCTTCCATACACAAGGAGATAGCATTGATTCCTTCTTGGGGCCTTGAACCATGAGCTGACTTTCCTTTTGCCATTATTCGGGTCCAGAAAGTCCCTTTTCCGCCCAAGAGAATACCTAGGCTCGTTGGTTCAGCACATATGCCCCATTCAATACCTTCCAGGATACCACTCTCTGCAACTTGTTGGGCACCCCCAAGTCCAGCCTCTTCATCCGATGTAGCAAGCATAACTAATGGTGTATCATGGTTCTCAGCTTTGTACTGAATCATTGTCTCAGCTAGGGCAGCTACTGGCCCCTTCATATCACACGCACCACGGCCATAGAGACGGCCATCAGAAATCTGAGCTCCAAATGGATCATAGGACCAGTTATCTTCCGATCCAACCGGGACAGTATCCATATGGCCATGTAGCAGGAGATTTCCAAATTCACCATCATGTGTGGAGAAAACAAGATTTGGACGATTCTTATCGTTTCCAACTTCTTTAGCGTGAATGTCATACTGAGCAAGGTGGTTGCAGAGCACATCAGCAACTGCGCGTTCATTACCAGGTGGATTTTCACTATTAGTCGCCACGAGTTTTTCCAGAAGAGCAAGAATCCTCGAACGATCAATCATCATCTATCATCCAATTAAAACTCACAACATCTGATTAGGATTGTGAAAAAGCGAGCAAGAGCACAAAGAATACAAGAAATAGTTCATAAAGCTTCTCTAAGAATACGAGATGTGGCGGTCTATGACGTTGCAATTACCCCTGTATGAGCCGAAAGGCAATGATTATCCAAGAGCAGGCTGAGGCTTGCCACACCTTCTCTCATCTTACTCTTTAGATCAGGCTAGAAGAAAAAATCATACAATCCCAAATCTCATTCGAATCTCAGTTTGGAATCTGTGGAATCAGAAAGAACTCCTTTATCAAGTCGATAGCTAACTTCACCCCCAATATCAGAAGTTGGTTTCGCTCGTACCTCATTACCGTTCCTTGTCAAAGAGACGCGGCCATAATCGCTCTCAAGTACAATGCTTTCGCCATCTTCTAAGAATCCGTCCAAGCTATCGGAGCTAACTGACCGAATTAAGCCATCAAGCCATTTCTTATATTCTTCATAGGTCATGCTGATGCACCAAGATTTCGAGTCATGCTTAAGTGCTAATTCGTGGAGGTATTGCCGGAATGGCACTCAGATTTGCTAACCTGTGGATAGGGTACTCCATTATAATTGTAGTGTTCTCTGGTTAGGGGCTATAGGCAAAAGGATGTCGTGATGAATCCTTCTGTGCTACGACCTTAGAGATCTCGGGTCTTTGTTCAATGGCTCTCCTCAGGGCATGCCTGACCGCACGGAAGTTGTTTATGTGTACTCTCCGACGATTATTGGCGGTTGGATGAACAAAAGCATTGACTGCAATAACAAGATCCGGAACCAATTCCTCAGGTATGATCTGGTCGGTCACGGTTCGGGTAACCGCATCAGCAACTGCCTTCTCGGCTACATTGTAGACCATATCCTTGTGCGATTCATCAGTGATATTTACTGTTGGGGCAAAGACCGTAGTGGGTTGCAAGTCTTTGATTGTATTTGACTGATGGAACCCTTTCATGATTTTGTCTGCTGTTTCTAAAGCTTGTTTCATCGGGCCTGTTTTGATGCCCATCAACAAGTCCACGTGAGCAACCTCATGACCGCCACCACACAAAGACTCGCCATGCAACAGAGTCAGGTCTTCAACAACATCAGGAACAATTCCGACAGCCTTTGGATACTGTTCCGCAACTATTTCTCTATCACCCATTCGAAAGGCTACAGGCCCCCTTGGAATTAGTTGCAGGTCCTCTAGGCAGGTCCTAAGCTCATCTAGGTCTTCGAAGCTGAATAGATCGCCCTCAAGAAGGGGTTTTCGAGCATCACCCACGGTGATACCCATCATATTCAGAGCAGCCTTGACTGCAATTCCGCCACCCTTATTGACAAGTAGTCGAACCGTCTTCTGAATTGTCCTTTGAACAACCTTTGCATCATTGAGATTACCACCCGACAAGGCATTTTGCATCTCAATGTAACGGTCGGGAAATATGTTGGCACTCATGAGTATAGCGCCATCACAACCTGCTGCAAGAGCTGGAAATGCAACTTGATCATGACCAACAACTACTTGAAAATCATGAGGTCGTCTGAGCAGAATGCTGGTAAGGTTGACCAAGTCACCACTGGAATCTTTCATTCCAGAAACCCCGTCTATTTCTCGCAACCCATCGACCAGCTTCCAGTCAAGCTTGACGCCAGTTACTTGTGGAATGTTGTACAAGAAGATGGGAATATCGCTGGCCTCTGCTATTTTCGAATAATGCTCGTAGATTTCCTTTGTGGAGGGTTTGAGGAAATAGGGGGTAACAACGAGGGCGGTGTCTGCACCCATTTCTGCCGCTCGTCTGGTGAGTCTTACTGCGTCAGCCGTATATGGGGCGCCAGTACCGGCCATAACACGAACTCTTCCGTTTGCTGTTTCACAAGCAATTCGAATAGCCTCCAGACGTTCATCGAAAGTCATGCTAGTGAATTCACCGGTAGTGCCGCAGGGGACAATTCCGGTAGCACCATGCCGAATAACATGTTCGATTAGATCTTGGTACTGTGACTCGTTCACGCCAGTCTCGTCAAATGGTGTAACGAGAGCCGGATAGACGCCTTCAAATTTGAATTCGTTACTCATTCTCTCAGCTCCAAATAGAATTCATTGCTTTGCCGACCACTTCTTCAGTAGTTGCAACTATTTTCCTACGATTACGAGAATCTAGGTCCACATCTAGCATCAGAATCATCAGAGTGTCACCAATTTGCTCTTCCTTTATGAAACCAGAATCTACAGCTGTTGCTATCGCCTTTGCAGCACCAGATTGAACAGGCCCGTAGAAGAGAGATGCTTGACGCATTGATTGGATTCCTCTTGCAGGGACCATCAATGAGCTTGGCCTAACTGCCAGATTTGGCTCTAGTATAACAGTAAGACCTTCATAACCCTGCTTGGGGGTAGTAAGTAGTCTGACGAATAGATCGCCAGCTATAGATTTTTTGTTCCCAGTTAGAACAGTAACCGATACTGTATCACTTGCCTCGGTTGTGAGGTTACATTCCTCAAAATTGGGGTTATCAAAGCCAAGTTCGGTAGCTAGTTGACGTATATCAGGTTCCTTCTTGACTGGTTCTCTGGAAGGAGTATCTATGAGTGCTAGCTTTTCAAGTTCCAATCTTATTTCTTCCTTAAGTTCCCGCGTAAGGGTTCCTCCCGAGTCTAGAGGCATTCGGGAATAACCAGCTTCAATCCCCATCATCTTAAGGGCAGCTTTAACAGGGGGAGCTCCACCGTTCCGTGTGACTATTCTGGAAAGCGTTTGAACGTCCAATTGCCTTTGCCGTGCTTCGTCCAAATTGCCATTTTTGATATTGTCCATTATTTCAAGCCAGATGTGTGGCATGATATTTGCTGAAGCCATAATGGCGGCACTTGCCCCTGCAGAAACAGCTGAAAGAAAGCACTCGTCGTGACCAATGAGCACTGGGATTTTATCACCAACTTTCTGTATTAGCTCCATCGTATGGCCAATATCACCACCGCTATCCTTTATGCCAACAATGTTGTCGAGGTCCGCCAGGTCTTGAACTATGTTGGATTGCAAAGTTCCAAGCGTACATTGCGGGATGTTGTACATGATAATGGGAAGATTTCCCTCTCTTGCGATTTCCGCATAGTGATCATAGTATCCCTTATCACTTGGTCGTAGAAAGAAAGGCGACACAACTAGAGCTGCATCACAGCCCACATCAGCAGCATATTTTGTAAGCCGAATTGTGGCCTCCGTGCTATTCTCTCCAGTTCCTGCCACAACAGGAACCCGACCATCTACATGCTCTACTGTTAGTTTGAGAAGCTTCTTTCTCTCTTCCGTCCGCATATAGACGAACTCGCCAGTAGTCCCAGCAGGAACTACCCCTGTAGCTCCTTTCTCAATAGTGTAATCGATTACCTGCTTGAGGCCTTCTTCATGTATATCGCCATGTCTAGTAAATGGCGTAACTAAGGCAGGCATCACTCCATGAGGAACGAATCGTTTAGTCACAGGAAATAGCCACCACGCTTCTCCCCCGAGCTAGTCCGTATATAGGTTTCCATCACAAAAATAACATAAAAACAGAAGTTATAGCTAGATTAGTGACTATTCACATACCAAATACTCTCTTCTTGATAAATCAATCCCGCCTTTTCTAGACTTCTAAGTCCTACGAGAACAGTTGTCGGTAATAGGGGTTTCATTTCCTTCGGGTATGGCACCGAGTTGGATTTGGTAATATCAAATACAAGCTGTTCAATGTCTGCTTCTCCTCGAATCTTGAGATGTTCTAGAAGACAGTTCTGGAACGCTATTACGCCTTCTAGGGTCTCTCCGATTTGTACGTTCACATCGTCGAAAAGATGTGGTATATCGTGAGTAGGAAGAAGAAAATCAATATCCAAATCCCTGATTTTCTCTAGAGCACTCCTCTTGGAAATCAGATTTCCAGATAAATCAACGTAGAACTTCCGGGGATTATGAGGGAAATTGTTTATCTCATCTCCACAGAACAGCGTTTTTCGATCGGGATCATAAAATACGCAGTGACCTGCAGAATGCCCACCAGTATGTAGTGTTTGGAGTTCGTGATTGCCAAAACGCACCAAATCTCCATCGGTGATGATTCTATCCGGTTCCAAACCATCGTAGTTGACTCGCAACGGTCCTTTTTCAAATTTCATGACAATTCGGTCTGAAAGAGTCATTTTCAAACGCGATTTGGTGAACATGGCGGGGTCTCGAAGGAGAGGAGCATCTTGTTCATGAATAATCACAGAGGCTCTAGTGCGTTTCTTGATGTTTTTCACTCCACCGACATGATCAGGATGAGCATGAGTACAAAGGATAGCTTTGACATCCTCAGAGGGTTGCAATCCAATATTTCTGATAGCCGCGAGTATTTTCTCACCAGGACTGCCAGCCGTGCCGGGATCAACTATCAAACACTCATCTTCAGCTGCAAGCAGATAAGCAGACAAGTAGCCATATTCCCCTACATAGTCGCCTTCTATTCTATAGACGTCAGGGAGTATCTCGGAAATCATTTTGCATTATGATACTCGACCTAGCAACTTAAGATGGTATCGACCCTGTTGCTATAATGGGTGGCCCGTTCAATGGATGCAGAGGAACTAACGAGACTGCTAGACGAGACACGTAGAAGACTGAATCTTACCCGAGGGGCTCCTCCGCAAGTACAACGGGTCTTAGAACACCCGGAAGGCCAGCTTCATGCGATTGTGCCAGATAGAGCCGAAAAGAGTCAGTGCATAGGGCGGGGAGGAAAGATAGTAGCCGAGTTAGCACAAAGAATCGGGAAGGATGTAGCATTCCATGGTTCTGACGAGTTGGCTCTCAGACAAGTAAGACTCCGAGCAAGCAAATCGAGGATACATGAAATTAAAGAAAGGGTTGAATCCGAAAATCAATCGCTCCTTACAGTTTTCGAAAGGCTCATCGACCTAGAAATTGCCTTTCCTGTTCAATCAGTACATGACTATGAGGCCTACCACAAAAATGGGGGAGTGGCGGCTTCTTATTCGGGAGGGGTAGACAGCTCTGCTGCCTTAGTCATTCTAGAACGAGCCCAAGTTGACTGTAACGCCTACACTGTATCTCCGGATCCCAGAATACTTCCCCCACCAGATATAGACGCTATTCAGGAATTCTGTAGAGAAATTCGGATAGACTGTCAAATCATTCATGCACCAAATCTGATCCAGGATATCATGAATAGGGCCAAAGAAGGGCTGATTCATCCCTGTGGTGAATGTCATGCCACAATAATGGGGAAAGTGATTGAAGAAGCGACATCAAATGGTCATCATATGATAGTAACTGGACAAAGCCTTCCAACAGGAAGGCAAGCCATTCAAGAGCTGGGTGGGATAATACAAATCCATTTGCCAGCACTTCTTTCCTTGACGAAATACCGCATGAAGGAAATATTGAAGAAAAGAGGGTTCCCACCGCATCGAGAAAGATTTGGATGTAATTTCCTCAGCAGGCTCCATAATGATGGGTGGAGTATGATTGGCCCGTCAGTCTATCGAATCCTGAGAGAACTCGAGGCAGGTATTCTAACAAGTGGGGAATCACTACGACTCATCAAGAGTGTAGCAAAACAATCTATGAAGAGCAAGAAATAGGAAATAGAAAACAAAGAGGACAATCAGGATGCAGGGCGTATACACTTTGATAGTCGATGTCACAAACCGACTGAATCTTGCAGCTGGAGGGTTGGGAGATTTGACTCTCGATAAGGGACCTTACGTTTATGTTGGTTCTGCGATGGGAACAGGTTCCACAAGCTTGGAGAATAGACTGGCTCGTCATTTCTCCGACGAAAAAACTGTTCATTGGCATATCGATTACCTTCTCAATAAGGACGCAGAAAAGAAAAGCGCGATATGGGCGGAGACTGAGAAATCAAGGGAATGCGATGTGGCACTAAGAATTAAGATGAGCAATCATTTCGTGAACGGACCCGCTGGATTCGGAGCATCGGATTGTAAGAAGAAATGCGGTACGCACCTGTTTCGGCAAATATCAGAGGTAAGCACATCCACAATCCTAGAGGATATTTTCGAGCAGTTAGGGCTTACACCTCACATCGGAACCAAAGATGATTTCCTGTAATTCAACATTCAGCAAGGGTTAAATTCCCTATCAGGATAAAGAGGGCACAGGACAGCGGAGGAAAAAAAGCTTGGCTGAAACAAATTGGAAGCGGATATTTGAGGATTTGAAGAATACCGAAACAACATTTACGGTTTATTTGCGCTATCAGCAAAAGGATACCTTAGCTAAAATCCCGAATGTGCAAGTTAACGAAATCAGTGACGATCATGTGAAATTAGAAAACCCATCTGGCTTCGGAATACTCGGCTATAATGATATTCTGTATCTATCGATTCCTCGCAAGTAACCATTTGCAGATATGAGAGGTAATAGATACGGTCAACCTTTTAATTGAAAAGAGAGGTACGTCCCACGATAGTCATAAGATGGTGTTTCCATATTGTCGTCTCTAGTCTACATCCCAATTGATGGTGAGCGAAAGCTCGCGCAGGGCAATGAATACATTGTGAGTAATTATCGTCTGATCCAATACGACCGCGGTTCAAAAACCAGTGTCAGTCTTCCACTTCACATAATCAAAGAATACAAACTGACATCGAACAAAGCAATGTTCAAGGTCGTCAACGGTATTGTCAACGTGATTGGCAAAATGCCGAAACGAGAAGAGCTACGTTCTGCACTAAGTATGAGAGAATTCGACAGCCTGAAGGTAGGTGATCAACGGAAACTTTGCGAAATGTCATCTGTACCCTTTGTACATGAGAGACACCCCTATAACCATTGGACGACTATCGGGTACCATCGAAAGTTCTCACTACACTTCTATCGCATATATGCATGGATAAAGGGCGAAGAAGTTTTTACATATTATCCGGATTCGTTCATTTTAACAAATTACCGTTTATATCAACGAGATTCTCGGGAGAATAAGTTGTACATTTTCCCGATGCACTGGGTTCACACCTTTGAAGCCAAGAAAAATGAACTCGAGATGGAATGCAAGACAGGTGAGTTCAAAATCCGGGGCAGGGTTCCAAGGCAGGACCATTTGTTGAGGGTCTGGCAAGCAAGAGCATGGGATACAGTCCCCGATGACCATCTAGATTGGTTGGTACGCCCGTACGACTACATCAAGGCTCGACATCCACTGTCACAGTATGATATTCAGGATTATGAGAAAACCTCACCCATGGCAAAAGCAACCGAAACGGAAGAAGAAATGCAAGTCACTTCGGGCAGTCAAGCCAGTGGTACAGTATTTGTAAAACCAGTAATCAAGGACAAGTGCAGTCACTGTGGAGCTCCATTGTCCTGGCAGGAAATAGATTGGGTTGGTCCAGACCAGTACGAGTGTCCCAACTGTGGTGCCACACATCGAGTGGACTATGTACGGATGTAGATATCCCGGCTGAAATCTAGTTCATGAAATCTCTCGTCCAGTCGAGCGAGAGATTTTTGATTATGTTATCAGTAGGTAAACCTGTTTCTTTGTCCCAGCCACGTCTTCGATAGTATGCATTGAGCATGGGATCCAAGTCAACTGTCTGACCCTTTCCAGGCCCCTCAGGCATGGGATCCTTTGTGAATCTACTTGGCAACGTATCATCAGCACGCGTAATGCCTTCCCGCGCGTTGAATAGACGTTTGAGGGTCACTTGTCGTTCTGCAATCAGATTCAGGTTATCAACACTACCGAATTCATCAATTCCTGTAACCAAAGGTAACAGTTCAGCGAAATCTTCCATCCAGAAGATTGGTGGCCACGAAACAGAATACCAACAAACAATCAGGGTATCACGAATGCAATATGCGTTCTCAGTTTCGACCACAGCCGCAGCCTTGTACTTCTCGGTATAAGGATCAATTATCTCAGGTAGTTTGTCTTTGCCCCATCGCTTCGCTGCAACATCTTCATATCCGAGCTGATCAACAGTCACCAGACTTCGCAAATGGTCTGCTCCACGGGCAGCAGTTGCATGGGCTAAGCCAATACTTCTGTGAGTGCGCCCATCCTGACCCGAGACTTCAAGACCCTTAACATGCATAGCAAATTTCTCAGCTTCAGGACCAATTGCTTCAGCTGCCTTTTTGCTTCCTTGTGATAACAGCTCACCCAAACCTTCACGTTCACCAATCATCTCAAGAAGCTGGATGGCGGCCTTCTTGCTTCCCCATTCTAGCTCTAATCCACCGGTATCTTCCGTTGTAAGAATACCTTCTTCGTACAATTCCATAGCAAATGCAATAGTCGTTCCTGCCGAGATTATATCCATTCCATACTTGTTGCAGATTTCGTTTGCTTTCAGTGTTGTTGGATAATCATCAATTCCTAGTGAACTTCCAAATGCCATAAGCCCCTCGTATTCAGGTCCTTCTTCCAATGTTCCAGCATATTCGCCTTCTTTGATGTAGTTGACCTTTTTACAGCCGATACTACAACCGAAGCAGGCTCTGTCTGATACCGTGTATCGTGGGCGAATATATCCAGCACTAAGCTTCTCCCAACCTGAAAAAACACCAGTGCGGTGATTGTAGGTCGGGAGTTCGCCAATTTCCTGCTTGGTTGCTGTTAGGGACCACGTACCCCACCTGCTCATCTCCTGAGCCTGCGGATTCTCACGAGTTCTCCTGTGAGCCCTTTTTGCCAAGTCGATGAAAGATTCGTGGTCGTGTACTTCGACGGCTCCTCGGCCGCGGATAGCGATGGCTTTCACGTTCTTCGAACCAAGGACGGCACCCATGCCAGTTCGACCAGCGGCTCGTGCATGATTAACAATTATTGAAGAGAACCGGACACCATGCTCACCGGCTGGGCCAATCGCAGCAACTTGTGTATCTGGATCGCCCTGGAGGCGACGAATCTGGGAAGTTGCAGTATCTGTCGTTTTGCCCCATAAATCACTAGCATCCTTGAGCTGTAAATCCGAATCTGTAATACTGATGTAAACAGGTTTCTCAGAACGACCTTCAACCACAAGAAGATCATAGCCTGCATACTTGAGTTCGGGCCCAATGAACCCACCAACATGACTTTCGCCCCATATGCCGGTTAGTGCGGCTTTTGAGAAGAAAGCAGACCGGCCGCTTGTGGGCCACAGAGTTCCCGTAACGGGTCCAGTTGCAAGAATCAGTTTATTCTCTTCATCTAATGGCCGACATTCAGGAGGCACCTCCTCAAACAGAATCTTAGCAGCGAATCCGTCACCACCTATGTAATCCTGTATCCATGCTTTGGGAAGGGATTCCTCTTTGAATCGATTATTGCTGAGGTCGGCACGTACTATTGTACCCTGATATCCTCCAAAACCCATTTACGATTCACCCTCGCTTGCTGTGCGGGCCATTTCTGCAAGATACGCTTCAGCCTTGTCATGTCTGTCAACTACTGTGGTTTTTGCAGGTGAACCAAACTGGATTGCTCCCGTTGGACATATCTTGACACATTCAGGATCGCCGCCACAATGGTCGCACTTGATGATTCTCATGTTGTCAGTATCAAGACGAATAACACCGTTAACGCATGCTCCAACACAGGACTTACAGAGGATGCACTTATCATGATCAACATAGGTCATTCCTGTAACTGGGTCCCTTCGCATGGCATAAGTTGGACAAACATCGACACATGGCGCTTCCTCACATGGGCCACAGACATTCGGCACGTCTACTCCTAAATCATCATAGCGAACAATCTTCAACCTAGCCAGGCTGGGCTGGAATTTGTTCTCATGATGGGCTGAACAGGCCAATTCGCAGAGCCTGCACCCAGTACACTTCGTATAGTCCACAGTTAGTTGTTGAGGCACCTTTGGGCCACCTCGGCCGAGGATTGTGGTGACATCAATTCGCTAAAAGCTTTGGCAAAGGTTGGTGTATAGATATGAATCCTTTATTAGCACAAAAGGAATGCAGTTCCTCGTGAAAATAATGGTTCGTAAAGAGTTCGAGAAGAAAAACGAGGAAAGCATCGAGTTTGAATTTGAACTTGGCGGATTGGAATTCGAGGCGCGGGGGAAAGCCAGTGTCATCGAACGGATGTTTAACCTGCTTCTTGAGAAAATTGAATCCGGGAAGATTCCCCTTGATGAAGAGCTCGAATTTGAAGAAGAGGGAGAGGAGTATGAAGACGAATACGAGGTCGAAGAAGAATCTGAAGAGGAGGAAGAACCCGAAGACTATTCATATGAAGAAGTAGAATCTGAGGAGGAATGGGAGAAAGAACGCGAACTCTACGAAGAAGAACATGAAGAAGACGAGTGGGAGGAGGAAAAAGAACTCTACGAGGGTGAAGTGCCTGAAGAGGAATGGGAGCAGGAAGAAGAAGTTTACGAAGATCAAGAAGTGGAATCATACGAAGTTGACGAAGAGTATGGAGAATACCCATACAGAGATGATGAGCCCGCAGAAGAATCATATGAGGGGCATGAGTATGAAGAGCAGCCAGAATCTGAATCCGTAAGCAAGCCTCCCGAGTGGGACAACTTGGACCCTGACGAAAGTCGTGCAAAGCTTGAGCGAGAACTCCGAGAGAAGGAAGAGGATGAAGAAGACCCAGATTGGGCCTGAGCCAAGAATCTTAGACCTCTCCTACACTTCGTAAATCCAATCATATGGATCATCGATTTCGCCGCACTGGATACCTGTGAGGGTGTCGAAAAGCCTCTGTGAGAGGTCTCCGACTTTTCCATTCGCTATCTGGTAGGACGAGTTGTTGAAATGAAGCTCACCCACAGGTGCGATAACAGCAGCGGTTCCTGTACCGAAAACCTCGAGCACCTTGCCATTTTCGATACCATCTATAGTTTCGTGAATCGAGATTTTTCGCTCGTTAACATCATAGCCCCAATCTCGCGCGAGTTGCAATACTGAATCCCGGGTGATACCAGGTAGAATCGTATCATTAAGCGGAGGAGTAGCAAGTTCGTCATCAAAACGGACAAATATGTTCATGGTGCCGCATTCTTCGATATACTTACGTTCTATAGCATCAAGCCACAACACCTGTGAATATCCCTTCTCACTTGCCTTCTTCGTAGCCAATAGACTGGCAGCATAATTGCTCATAGTTTTGGCTGCACCGACACCACCCTTGACCGCTCTCGTATATTCGTTCGAGACATATATGCGAACAGGGCTGAATCCTTCCTTGAAGTATGGTCCGACAGGGCTCAGGATAATGTAGAAGAGATACTCATCGGAAGGTTTCACTCCTAGCTTCGACTCTGTGGCAATCATTGTAGGTCGAATGTACAGGGATGTCCCATGCACCTGAGGAATCCAATCCCGTTCAATATCGATGAGCTTTGCTAGGGCATCTAATAGAAAACCCTTGTCTATTTGAGGCATGACCATGCGTTTGGCCGACCTATTCAATCGCTTGAAATTCTCACGGGGACGAAACAGTAGAACACAATCTCTCCGCCGATAGGCCTTCATTCCCTCAAAGATGCCCTGACCATAGTGGAGGACCAAAGCCGCAGGACTCAATTCCAGCTGGGCATATGGTTTGATCTTGGGAGTATGCCATTGCCCATCATGATACCGCATAATCAGCATGTGGTCAGTGTACACACTACCGAAGGTAAGATTCATGGGATCTGAAGGTTTTTGCTTTCGTTCATTTTCCGAAACCAAAGTGATATCGATTTTCAAATCCAGCCCAACCCGATTGATTCATTTCAGAAATGACTCTTAGGTCTTTCCTCAAGAAACGACACAACAAATATCTTAAGTTACTGAGTTAAAAACTGCAGTGATTTCAATGAGTCATAGCGAAGGAAAGGATGACGAAGATTTGTTCTTAAAACCAGAGGAGGTTCTAAGCCAGTACTCTGTGGAATGGGTTGCCCTTCGCAAATCCTATACTGAGGCCAAGAAGGAACTTGACCAGGTCAAGGAGAAACTAAACGAACTTGATGAGAAACTTGAGAATGGCCAAATAACCGAAGAAGAACATATGGAGCAGTATCGAGCCTACTGGAAGAAATCTACGCAGATGGTCGAAATAAAGCGAGAAGTTGAGTCAAGACTCTTTGAAATCCAACGGAAGATACGAAAAGCAAATCGAAAACTCAAGAAACTTGAAGAAGAGAAACGTAGACAGAAACGTATTGAAAAAGAACGTTCCAATGCAATGATTGAATGGATGAGCTTGAAGCAGGGATTCGATCTTGTTGGAGACAAACGTAGCGAGATTTCAGCACGAATGGATGAGTTAGAGCTGAAACGTCGCAATGGAGAAATCAGTGATGAGGATTACCGAAAACAACATGTCGAGAATCTGAAGGAACTAGCCAAGCTGCGTACACTTGAAGTGGATATTCAGAATAGACTCGGTGAACTACTGGAAATCATCAGGAAGTAGTCATTCCCCTCAAAGAAAATACTCGAAAAAATAAGGAGTGACCCCCGAAGGGGGTCTAAACTAATTTTACATCAAGTAGCCTTGTGCAATCATAGCATCTGCAACTTTCAGGAAACCAGCAATATTCGCACCAAGCATGAGATTACCTGGTTCACCGAACATTTCTGAAGTTTCGTAGGCGGTCTTGTGGATATTTATCATGATGTCATGGAGCTTACGATCCACTTCTTCTCTGCTCCAGAAGTATCTCTGACTGTTCTGGGCCATTTCCAGACCGGATACAGAAACACCACCTGCGTTTGCAGCTTTACCAGGGCCGTACAGTACATCAGCTTCCTGGATGATTTCAATTGCAGCAGGTGTTAGGGGCATATTTGCTCCTTCACCAACTGCTATGACACCATTATCAACTAGAGACTGTGCTTCTTTCTTGTCGACTTCGTTTTGGGTTGCACAGGGAAGAGCCACATCACAACCAAGATCCCATGGACTGCTTTCGGGATCGAAGTCAACATCATCGAACTCCTCTGCATATTCCTTAATCCGTCCACGGCGGACATTCTTCAGTTCGAGAATCCAGTCTAGTTTCTTCCTATCGATGCCATCAGGATCGTATACGGCGCCATCAGAGTCGCTCATTGAAATGACCTTAGCACCCATCTCGATGCACTTCTCAGCCGCGTACTGAGCGACATTTCCAGAACCGGAGATACAGACCTCCTTGCCCTTTATTGTGTCATCACGACTCTTCAGCATCTCTTCCGTGAAATAGACACATCCGTACCCTGTTGCTTCAGGGCGAATCAGAGAACCTCCATAGGTCTGACCTTTTCCAGTCAAAACACAGGTACCATGTTTGTTCGTGGCCTTACGATATGCCCCATAGAGATAACCGATTTCACGGGCACCTACACCGATGTCTCCAGCAGGTACATCAGTAAACTGACCAATGTGCTTGTAAAGTTCAAGCATGAAACTGGTGCAGAAATTCCGTACCTCTTCGTCGGTTTTTCCATGGGGATCAAAATCCGATCCTCCTTTTCCTCCGCCCATTGGTAATCCAGTTAGAGAGTTCTTGAAAATTTGTTCAAAACCAAGGAACTTGATTAAACCAAGCCTAACGGTGGGATGAAATCTGAGCCCACCTTTGTATGGTCCAATAGCAGAATTGAATTGAACTCTGAAACCACGATTGACTTTGGTTTTGTTATCCCTATCAACCCAAGGAACGCGGAATATGATTACGCGCTCGGGTTCAACTATGCGCTCGAGAATAGCGTGTTCCTTGTATTTAGGGAACTTCTCTAAAGCTGGCTCAAGGCTTTCTAGCACTTCATATACAGCCTGATGAAAAACATCTTGCCGGGGATCTTTTTCTTTACAGGCTTCATAAACTTCTTCGATGTAGCTACTCACCATAATGCCTCACTCACCATAATGCCTTTGGCATTTCGGGCCAGCCATGCCCCGTACATAAATGTGATGATTCAACTAGAAACGCCCAATCAAATGAAAAATGGCTTCTTTCATGGGGGAAGGCTATTTCAGAAGGTCCTCTCGCTTTGTTTTTCCATAACCTGTTCGTGTACGCTCAAATCGTTCGTCTTTCTCCATATTAGAATCCAAGAATGATTCTCCCAAGCCGGAACTACATTTCGAACACATGAGACCAGAAGTTTCACTGAAATCTACGATTTTGCCACAAGAGATGCATATCCACAAACCAGCCCGATAGAGACGATCTCTACGAAAGATAATCTTCGCGGTTTCCGTTAGGGATTCAGGGCATTCCTTGGAGACACCAGCAATCATGCCGTTAGACCAGCTGCATATAAGGGAGACAAGCGTGGTTGACAGCTCTATCAAGCGTGTTGTGTGTTCCTCAATCTCATTTGCTGATTCCTTTTTCTCATCCTCGGGTGGTTCTTCAATATCTGCTAAGAATTCCAGAAATGCAAAAAACGCTGGCATTGGGAAATTAGGCTCATCATCAGAAGCAGCCATTCTAGCAAGTACAGCCGAAATCATCACTGTCTGGCTGTAGTCTTGATTGAGAATAGAATCTATTTCCTGAGCAATGGCCTTTGGTCTTAAGCGATACTTGTTTACCGGTAATCCTTCGTCCTTCAGGACCAACTCAACAGATTCAACGAAGTCCCGTCCTTGGTGCATGGCAGTATTGACACGGTTTGCAAGCTCACCATATGATAGACCCGTCTCTTCTGCAATTTTCTGTAGCAAATCTCGCGCAGTATTAGGCAAGGTGAACACACAGGGATATGAATAATGGAACAGCAACCATTTTAGGTTGTCGTCTATGAATTCCAAATAACAGAAGCTAAAGAGAGGTAATACCCCTGCTTTCCGATCGTGATCTGAAAAAGGTAATAGAATCCAAAATAGTCAGAATCGAGCCCTATGACCCTGATTCCGTTGGTCCCTGTAGTATAGATTTACGGCTTGATTCGGTATTCCGTACGTTCAATCCTGGAACTCCAGTGGATATCAAGAAACCTCATGAAGCCGCAGAATATACAAGATTAGTTAACACAGAAGGTGACCCCTTCATGATTCTTCCTGGACAATTCGTGCTTGCCCAAACACAGGAGAGAATCGCTATATCAAGTGATTATGCAGGACTGTTGGAAGGACGATCAAGTGTTGCCCGTTTAGGAATAATTGTTCACGCCGCAGGATTGGTCAATCCCGGTACAGGAATGGAAGAGATGACCAAGTTGACACTGGAGGTGTATTGCTTCAATCTAAGCCCCGTGCTTTTGTATCCGGGCATGAGAATCGTTCAATTGATGTTGGTTCCTCTTAGTTCGGCTGCGGCTGTAGGTTATGATGAGCGGGCATCAAGCAGGTATATTGGCCAAGATTCTCCCGATATGAATTGACGCAAGGCTCATAAAGAAGCAAGAATGAAACCGGCATGGCGTATTGTTGATGAATCCACCAAGGAAGGACTATGATATAGTCTTAGCCAGCGGCGCTGAACATCTCAAATCCCGTTTCGAAGACAAGGGATTCCGGGTATACTGCTGTGCAAGGAATTATGATGATAAACGGATATTCCCTAATGGGGACATTTACGTCAGGATAGAGGACATAGAGGAACTCTCTGATAGAAGAGTCGTAGTTGTTCAGACCTGTACAGGAAAAATCCATGATGGTGCATTCTTCTCAACAGCAGATAGTGTGGTTGAACTCCTGCTCATGCTTGATGCACTTAAGAGACCTATAGACGTGGAACGAAAAGCAAGCAAGAACTATGAAACAACACCAATTCCGCCACCAGCTCATGTAGAAGTAGTTCTCACCTTTCAGCCATTTGGATTACAGGATAAAGCATTCGAAACTGGAGAAGCAGTATCTGCAAGATGGGCAACTGAAACAATAGCTCGTAATTGCAATAAGATATGGGTAGTGAATCCGCACGCTACGAGAAACCTCGAGTGGGTTCAGAACTTCATGGAGCGCGACTTACTCGAGTACATTGATGTCACACCGGAACTCATCAAATTCGGTGCCAAGAAGTTTGGATTCGAGGAATATGAAATTGTCACGCCGGATATAGGTGGACAACAGCGGTTCAATGTGAAGGGCTTCAGCAAAGAAAGGTCAAATTCATTTCATGTCCAACTTACTGGCGATTTGGATGTGAGGGGCAAGAACGTCATAGTCATTGACGATTTAACCAAAAGCGGGAGCACTCTCCTAAAAACGCAAGCAAGACTACGGGAACAGGGAGTGGCTGATGTTGGGCTTGCAGTGGTACATGTACTTCCCCTAATAGACAAGGGAGAGGAGCTATTGGAAAACCTGTTTCAGAATAGCAATGGAGAAATTGTTACCACCAATACAGTCCGTACTGCTCTCTTTTGTGAAGAGCATCCTGAACTCACATACAATATAGTTGATAGTCTAGTAGGGATTCTTTGATTACAGGGAGCTATCAAATCAGCCGCAGCAAGAGTTAATTGATTGGTTGTTCAGTCAGATACCGAGGAGAGTATGCCGTAGATGGTTAGGAGACTAAGGCTTCCGTTTGCATTGAAGACAACCGATTCCGGATTAGAACCGGCTTCCGAATCTGAATCTAGCGTTGTTGCTCTTGCAAGAACAGAACCGAGTATAGAAGAGAAGATGAGCTATGCTTTAGCAAGAGTTCCGATTCCATTCTGGTGCGTACAGATTTCGGAACATGAAGCTATCATTCTCTCTGCTATTAGAGATGAACCAACCGTTTTCGAATTCACCAACGACAAAGAACTAGGAGCAATCAAACGCATAGTAGGAAGTGAGATGGATAGCTGGAAAACAATTCCAAATGCGGCAGACCGGATCCTCCCACTACTCGGGAGTATAGAGAAAGAGGTGAAGTATCTAAAAGGGTTAATCAATCCTGCTGTGTTCTTGTCGGTCGGTAATCATTTCGTCCAGCAAGAAGGACAGACAGGAGATGAGGTTCTAAACGAAATCATCGACTCTCATGTCGCGTTGGATGCAAGCGAAGAATTCCAACAGATTCTAGATAGTAGAAGAACCAGATTGCAAAGCTTGCGTGAAATTCAGCAATTAGCAGAGAAGACACTTGAATCAGAGACGAAGAAGCTTAACAATCTGATCAAGAAGGAACAAGAGAGAACCGAAGAGCGAACTAGGAATCTCCGCGATATCGTAGATATGGAAATTTCGATGCTCAAAGAGAAGCAAAGTGACCAGCTCCAACAGTTAGAACAGGAAGAAACCATGGACCTTAGAGCTCTAATTGCAGATTTCGCACGCAGCACCAACGAGCTGGAGACCTTTTTCTCGCAGAAGATTCTTGAGACAATCAGGGATAGACGCAGCAAGATAGCACGTAGTAAGGAAGATGTAGAATCAGCAACCAGCCACTTCGAGGAACTTTCCAACTATTTAGAGGAGAATGTTCCAAAATACGAAGAAACCATTTCCAACCTTCACACAGAAGAAAAAGAAGTTCTTGCTCGCGAAAAAGAAATCAGAGAATCTTATGAAGAGAAACGTAGAAAGCTGGAAGAAGAAATCAACATGCAAATCAGAAATCACCAGCATCGCATTGTTGAATTTGAGCTTGAGCGGGATCAGACAGAAAATGAATTGCTTGAAGCGAAGAGTCGATTGAATCAAGCCAGTGAAAAGTTGAAAGAGAAAATCGAGGGGCGTGTGCAGCAACTCAAAGAAGAATTACAATCACTTGAGAAGTTCGCTCTCAAAAGTGTCAATATTCCAGGTCTTGCTCCTTTAACCAAGCTCAATGTAGAGGTCTTCGTGCATAATCAAGACGATCAGCTTGAAGTAATGACACCCTGTATAATACCGAAAGAAGGTATTGCATTTGGACTGGAGTGTGAGCATGCCGACCATCATCTTAGCACATTTCTCACAGAAATGATTACGGAAAGAATAGAGTCTAGCATGTCATTTGCCAATGAGATAAATCAAGCTTGTATTTCAGAAAATATGTTTATGGTGGAGATGATGAATCAAGATATTGAAGAAGGTACAGATCAATTGCATCATAGTGGCCTTCTAGAAAGTCACAAGAAATCCGCATTCACAAAGAGATTCAGCTTGAGAGCTGGAAGATGTCCATACTGTGGTGCTGAAATTGCTGACTCGGTGCGCTTTTGTGGTGAATGCGGAAAACCTCTTCAATAAGGCTACTCAAGGTAGTCTTCGGCGTCTCCGGTTGCTATCCAGCTCTTACTGCTGTATCGTTCAGCCAAGTCCTTCTCCTCAAGGGAGTTCAAGGCTGCAATAATATCATTCCGGGTATAGCGTTGTTCTTGACCGCTCAATGCTTTCTGAATCGCAGAAGCACGATGATTGTCCTCGAAAATGAAGCGAAGGATTTTCCGCTCGAGATCTGAGATGTCTTGGCTCATTGTAATCCTATGTCGAGCGAGAATCTGAATCTTAAAAACGCTGTCATTAGGAAAGGGGCAGGAAAATCCTTTTTACAACTTTGTCCTCCACCGCACAGGCCAGTGAAGAAATATGAGTGGAGCAGAATACCACATTGGAATAGCAAAAGGAGAAATGCCCCAACGGGTATTATTGCCTGGAGATCCAGGCAGAGCGAAAGCGATTGCAGAAACTTACTTTGAGAATCCTACACAGGTAGCCCAGAACCGTGAGTACTGGAGCTACAAAGGAACATATGACGGGGTAGATGTCGGTGTATGTTCCACAGGTATCGGTTGTCCATCTGCAGCCATCGCAATTGAGGAGCTTGTGAAGGTTGGCTGTAAATCGTTTATCCGTGTCGGATCAGCCGGTGCCATAGATAGAACACTATCATCTGGAGATTTGGTCATATTCACTGGGGCGGTACGAGATGATGGTACATCAGTGCAGAATGTGCCTATTGAATACCCTGCAGTTGCGGATCCGGTTCTGGTCCAGTCAATTGCAGAAGCAGCCGAACAAAGAGGGGCAACATACAGGATTGGCATTGGCCATAGCAAAGATGCATTCTATAGTGAACACCCAGATATGACAACAAATCCTGAGGCACTCGAGAAGAAATGGAAAGCGATGGAACGAGCTGGCGTCCTAGCTACTGAAATGGAGGCTGCCGTTCTGTTCGTTCTAGGACAGCTTCGAAATGTCAAAGTTGGGTCAGTATGCGTTGTGATTGGTGAACCAATCCAAAATGAAGCAAAGATTACTGATAAGCCAGAACTAGAAAAATTGGTTCCCGTAGCCCTGGACGCAATAACCAAGACAGGTGTTCATAAGAGCTGAATAGGGAGGAGAATCTCCCTTATCCAGCTTGTGCATTATTTTTCTTTCAACTACTATACTCGGGCGCCCCAGACTTGCTTCTGTAGCTTAACTAGCATTTCCTCAGCTTGTGATTCTTCTATGCCTACCGATCTTGCGATGGTCTTTGGGCTAGACGAGAGTAAATCTGTTACTCCTGTCAATCCAGCATCAATCACTGACTGAATAGCACTCTCAGACATACCAATTTGCTTTAGTGTGGTTCTCATTTCATCAAGAGACGCTTCATCAGGAGTCGGTTGGCTAACATCTGGCAAGTCATGCATTTCTTTTGATGGTTCCTTGTCAACCCCACGCACTACAATATCATCGTAGTCTGCCATCTCAGTTTCTGAAAATCTGTTAACGAAACTTGGTCGAAGCAAGAAAACTCCAAGCAGAAAGGAACCAATAAGTAAGGGAATGATTATGATTGGGCCCAGATTAAGGCCAACGATTTGACCCCCAAGTCCAACGATTGGCAAGGCATTCTGAAAACCAAGCAATAAGACTTCATATACTGGATCACCGGTTAACTCGATATCAAGCAGTAACCATAATGGTGAGAAGAAGGCCAATCCCCCTATTTCAAACACAATAACTTCCTTTAGTATCTCTCTCCGACGAAAATAGACAATAAGAATTGGCAATACTAGGATTACTAGCGAGATTACACTCCATATTGTATACATCAGCCAAATTCCTTGCAGCGCAGCAAAATCAGTAAGACCATATCCCATCATCTTAATGACAGCGGCGCCATTGAATATAATGCCTGAAAGGAGCGCTGAAAAGGCAATTCCATGGGCATATCTCAAAGAGCATCAACACCTCTAAAGCCTGCTATTCGGATAATGAGCTTCAACTCACTTAAAGTTATTCCGAGAGAATGCTACTGTTCAATGAGTCAAATAGGAAGCGACTGGTTCTTAGGTAGCGAAATATCCACCATCCTTATGTGTATATCCAATATACCGGCTATTTGTGAGTTGAAGTGGAACCGTTTTTAGTCGTCGGGACTCGCCCCGAAATAATAAAGATGACACCGATAATCCACGCTTGGGAGAGTGAAAAGAATAATCTCTTCCTGCTTCATACAGGTCAGCATTACTCAAGTTACATGAGCGATGCATTCTTTCAAGACATGGATTTGAGAGAACCAGACAAGAATTTGAATATTGGTTCGGGTTCACATTCTGAACAAACCGCGAAGGCACTATTGGGGATAGAGAAACAATTACAGAGAATCAAGCCCCCACTTGTTATTGTACAAGGGGATACAAACGCGGTGTTGTCCGCCGCATTAGCAGCAGTAAAATTGAATATACCCGTCGCCCACGTTGAGGCGGGCCTCAGAAGCTTTGATATCCGGATGCCCGAGGAACACAATCGTAGATTAACAGACCATGCTAGTACCCTTCTTTTTGCCCCAACAGTAGAAACGGCTCAAATACTGGAGAAAGAGAATGTATGGGGTGAAGTGCACATTACGGGAAACACAGTAATCGATGCGGTTGAGCGGTACATGCCCATAGCGCTGAAAAAAAGCAATGTCATAGATAGGCTCAATATCGATTTCGAGGATTATGCACTCCTTACGTTACATCGCGCTGAGAATGTTGACGATCCTAGTATCTTGAAGGGCCTAATAGAAGGTATTGTTCAACTCGAAACGAATATCGTCTTCTCTGCCCATCCTAGGACAATTGCTCGGCTCAAGGATTTTGACATGATGAAGAAAGTGGAGTCTAGCAAGCAAATGATACTGATTGAGCCAGTTCCTTATTTGGACTTCCTAAAACTGATGCACGGATCCTCATATATCCTTACAGATTCTGGAGGAATCCAAGAAGAGGCAACTGCACCATCTCTGAATAAGCGTGTTTTTGTACTCAGAACCTCAACAGAACGCCCTGAAGCGGTAGATTCTGGCTATGCACACGTTGTAGGGGTGAACCCTGCGGTTTTTCCAAATCGCATCAAGGCCATTTTACATGAGTCCTTTGAGCCGGCAGCATGCCCATATGGAAACGGAACTGCCGCTAAGAAAATTACAAAAATCATTACGGAATGGTTCAAAAAATAGGGATATTGTTCCATAAAATGGTTTTAATTTCGAAAAAACGAAAAGAGTATGCAAAATGGTCTTAGAGCGCGTCTAGTAGGCATCTGGCGAAGTCTTATAAGGCATCATTGTTCTCTTTCTGTGCATTCCTATATGAGGAGTGGAGAAAAACGGAGGAAAAACCATGGCAGACTATGTAGTTAAGAAAGCAATTCAAGACTTCGCAAGAGAAAACGATCTAATGGTAGCATCAGATTTCTACGATGAGCTGGACAAGCACGTCGAGAAGCTACTCAAGGCCGCAGCAAAGAGGACAACGGCCAATAGACGAAAGACACTAAGCCCCCACGATTTGTAGAACTACACGGGTTTAGGAACTGGAACTGGAATGCCTCCTGTTCCGGTTCACCCTATTTTTTTTTGAGTTACCAATCAGAGAACTCATTAGGAGCTCAGAGAACTCTCTGAAAAAGTAACGGTAGTGATCACGGTTGAAAATATGCCTAACCAATGACGACGGCGCAGATCACCCAGGATTACTCGAGTTGGCAAGCAGTCTCAGCAAACTTGGTAGTCTGACGGTTATCGTGCCAAGCAATCAGCGTAGTGCAACCGGCAAAGCGCTAACTCTCAACAGTCCAATCAGAATCAGCGAAGGGATTCTGAAAGACAATTACGAAATGATAAAGCACTCCGGTCTCCCAGCTGATTCCGTTGTTTTAGCAAAAGCTTTCATGACCGATATAGATTTGGTAGTAGCAGGAATAAATGGTGGCGCGAATCTGGGTTATCAGAGCATGCTAACAAGTGGAACGGTAGGAGCAGTATTCGAAGGGGCAATTATGGGGATTCCTGGAATTGCCTTTTCAATGGTGGTTGAACCACATGAATGGTTTAATTCTCAGGGTGTGCAGGAGGACTACCAAAAGGCCGCTAAAATTGCTACTGGAATTACTGAGAAGGTTTTGAGCACGGGTCTCCCAGGTGGAATTGACGCAATTAATGTAAATTTCCCATCAGAAATAGCTGATAACACCAAAACTGTTGTTACGAAGCCAGCAAAAGCACGCATTGAGAATGAACTAGATAGGCGTATAGATCCGAATGGAAGCCCATACTACTGGTTACGAGGTATACCGGCAGATGCTCCTGCTGGAACTGATGCTCATGAGGTCCTAGAAAACGGCAATATATCCATTGCGCCGATAGTAATTGACACGGTAGAAGATGAGCGGATTGAACAGCTTAAGACGCTTTTCTCTCATTGAGAGTCTTCAATGCGCCCCAAAGTGCATCGCTATCATACCGCTTAACATGGGTGTATTCACCATCTTCCACAAGTAATCTGGTTGTGCTGTCATCGACAATTTTCCCAATAATGGTCGCCTGAACCCCCTTCTTCTCGATTTCATGCACCACTTCTTCAGCATGAGCAGATGAGCACGTTATGAGCATACATCCACTACTTATCAGATTAAGCCAGTTCACTCCGAGTATATCACATATTTCAGTTGTTGAGGGATGTAAAGGAATGCTATCCAGATTCACTTTGAAACCAACACCACTCGCATCACACATTTCATGCAACCCGCCTGCAATGCCACCTTCAGTCGGATCGTGCATTGCAGTTACATGACCAGTTTGAAACGCGGTAATTCCTTCCTCAACAACACTTATGCTATCCCGAATTTGAATCGCATTTTCAACCAGGTCTTTACTTATTGCTTCTGAGAGATACTTGCGGCCTTCTGAGGCCAGAATGGCCGTTCCTTCGATGGCTGCAGTCTTTGTCATGATTATGGTATCTTCAGTTTCTGCACCACTCGAAGTAACGTATTTTCCAGGTTCCGTAAGACCTAACATGAAACCAGCAATAATCGGACGGTCAAGGCCTTGAGTTATTTCTGTATGTCCACCAGCCACGGAAATCCCAAGAGAATCTGCTGCTTGGTGAATTTGTTGCATAATCTTCGCTAAATCATCTTCGCCTGATGTCTCAGGCAGCATGATGGAGTTCAAGAACCATCTAGGAGACACTCCAAATGTCGCGATATCATTGGCATTCACATGCACAGATAGCCACCCTGCATCTTCAATGGAGCCAGTAATAGGATCAGTAGCCGCTACGAGTATCCTGTCACCAAATCTAATGAGACAGGCATCTTGACCTATACCGGGACCAAGAATTAAATCAGGATCTTTCTTGCCAAGATGTGTAAAAACAAGCTCCTTCAACATTTCAGGGGGTACTTTTCCTGGCAACAACTTCGCAACCTCCTTTCTAGGGTTCTAACGTATAGCACTACAGGAAAGAGAGAGGAAATATCCTGCGGCTTTCAATTGCATGGTTTCCTATAACTCATCCAAGTAATTCTGGAGCGGGTGGGGTTAATAACTCATTTGAGATAGGCATCAGCTTGCTTTAGGTTTTTTACTTGTATCGAGGGTGTATTCGCAGCAGCTTCAAGTAGAGTGTCTATTACGGAATCTGCTCGGGTTACTTCTGAACAAAGCAAAGCACGACTACCTGCTATTTTTGCTACAAGATAGGCACCAAATTCTTTCCGAAATGCTGGAACTGACAGAATCGTTTCAATGGCATTTGAGTATCCCTCTTTCTTCATCCGAAGATGTGTGGCGAGTTCCAAAGCTTGATGGTATGGGCGTTTCAAGATAGAACTCCATTTGGCTTGTCTTCTGTTCACGTTAATTGGTACAACAGGCACATCATTCTTCTTCAAAATCCGTGTGGATTTGATAATGTCGCGCACAGGAGTGTAGCGAGGATGTCCAGGACCAGCTGATTGTTCGAGAGGTATGTTGGGAGCGAAATCTGAGAGAAGAACCACAAGTGGTTGAATCCCACGGTTTCTCATCCGTTCTCTCTTCACAGTCTGAAGCGATTTCATAAGCCCTTCGGCCAAAGGAGTTAATCCTGAAATCCTGAGCTTCAAGAGAGCACGATAAAGGCGATTCCAGTTTGTTGTTGGAGCTTGAACTTCAATGGCCCCACTATCCTTGAAAGCGATAAGTCCAACACGGTCCTTAGAGCCACGAGTTTCATCCTCGATTCGCTGTATGATTTTGCGGATATGTTTCAAACTCCCTTTGATAGACATACTCACATCTATGACAAGCAGTATTGTCAAGGGCGTTTTGCCGGAGAATATTCGCTCCCTCAAGTCTGACTCCGTGATTTTCAAGTGATTTTCATCACTGAATTTCCCAGTTCGCGTAACAGCCGCCACCACCGATGCCGGGAGATCGATACTCTGAATTTCTCCCACAGGTATACGCGATCTCGTGGATCGACCATGCTGGGCAATTTCAGGGGATTGCAATGACCCAACAGAACGAGAGCTTCTGTTTTTTCTCGACCATGCACCAGACGTAACCCTGGACCGGACCATTGCTCTTCTTTTGAGTTCCTCCTCTTCGAAGATGGGTTCGCCAGCATCCAAGTCAGGAGTCTTAACAAAGAAAGTATCCTCGAGATCTAGAGGGGGGTGGCGAATGTCTGACTTGGAACCAATGACCTGAGATTTTTCACTATCGCTGTATTCTCTCTTTGCTATTCCCCACTCATCTCCCGGTTCGGGTTTTGCCTTTCCTGGCTCAACTACATCAATCCCCGCTGCAGGACCACTCTTTCGTTTCTGCATGGTGCGAAGCCATTTTCTAACCGTATAGGCGATAAGTGGGACATAGATTGCTGTATTGACAATCAGTAGTGGAACAGGGGGAAAAACGCCAAGCCAAGGTCCGAAAAAAAGGTTCAATGGACTCAAGTAAATCCAAGCAAAGAATCCAAAGAATGCCATCATGATAACCGCGATGAGAGTTCCCTTAATCGGGAGCCCCCTAGGATTCCTTATTTTCGACGGGGTTTTTTTTTACCGTCTTGTTTTCCCCAAATTGCAAAGGAAGATTGCCTTCCAAATTTGCCCCCGCTCTTTCTTTCTTCCGTCTCCTCCGAGGAAGCAGGAACTTCGGTTGGTGATTTACGCTTGTCACTAGTTTTGGTGATATTTGCAGCACGAGTAATAGCCTTGTCAATTTCATCTGGAGAGGGTGGCTCAAGTAGGCCGCCACGACGAGTCCTATGACTCAAAGCCAATTGAGCGCCCAGTTTCATATCTTCTAACGTGACATGTTTTCGTCCTTGAAAGGCTGCATGGGTTATCGCGGTTTTGCTAATTACGATATCAGGTCGGACCCCATCTACCTCCAAGGCATCACAAGCCATAGCAATAGCACGCAACTTCGATTCATCTAGCGCCACCTCATCGAGAATCTCGCGAGCCTTCACAATTCGCTCCCGTAACTCCTTTTGGGCTTCTAACCAATTCTCCCTAAACGTCTTAGGATTTTGTTCAAATTGGAGATTGCGTCTGACCAGCTGCATCCTTTCTTCGATTGAGTGATTCCCTCCTACTGATACGTGTAATGGGAAACGATCCAGTAGCTGAGGTCTAAGCTCCCCTTCCTCGGGGTTCATGGAGCCCATCAATACGAAATCAGCGGGATGAGAGACAGAAATACCTTCACGTTCTATCACATTAACTTCTGTTGCCGCAGCGTCAAGCAAATCATCAACAAGGTGATCAGGCAGTAGATTCACCTCGTCCACATACAATATATTCTGATTAGCTTCTGCGAGAATTCCTGGCTGTAAGACCCGAGTTCCTTCCTGCAAAATCTGTTCTATATCGAGGGATCCAACTAGCCGATCCTCTGTTGTAGAAAGTGGCAGATTAACAACGCGCATTTTTCTCATTTCAGTCTGAAGAGTTTCACCTGATTCAACACGCGCACGACAATCGGCACAGAGGATCTCTTCGTTTGAGGGGTCACAACTAAATGGGCAGTCCTGCACCACTTCCACTTTAGGTAATAAATCGGCTAGCGCTCGTACTATCGTTGTCTTGCCAGTTCCTTTAGCTCCAGAAACTAAAACACCGCCGATTCGGGGGTTCACGCCATTAAGAAGAAGTGCTAATTTGAGTCGCTTCAAGCCCACGATGGCAGTGAATGGTAGAACTGACCTTCGCGACTCGCTCAAAACGTTCATCCCTCTTTTTGGAGTAGATTGAAAAACAACCAAATAAGGGTGTGCTTCCCCGTAGTCTGTGTGTTGGCACCATGTGCTCACAGATGACTCATCTTGAATGTCCAAACTGCGGAAAGCAATATGAAGCCGAAAAAGGAATCACCTACTGCTCATGCGGGTCTGCCCTGTTCGCGAGATATGATATAGACAAGGTAAGGGAGGATATTGCAGAAGGAAGCTTTCCTGACCAAGTAAATTCGATGTGGCGATATGCCAGTTTACTACCTGTAGATTCTCACAGCGCGATTAGTTTGGGCGAAGGTTGGACGTCTTTGTTGCAAACAAAACGGATTCACGAACATATAGGGTTGGATTTGCTACGTATCAAGCAGGAACCACAGAATCCGACACTAAGCTTCAAAGACCGGGGATTAAGTGCAGCAATCTCGAAGCACAATCAGCTTGGAAGCAACCATTACGTTATTCCGTCTGCTGGCAATGCCGCGATATCCATGTCTGCATATGCTGCGGTTGCTGGGGGTCAAGCAACCGTCTATATGCCTCAGGATACGCACGATACATTCTTCCAAGCTTGCTATCAGTACGGCGCAGAGGTCATACCCGTAGAAGGAACCATTGCAGACTGCGGTATAGCAGTAAATGAGAGCGAGAAGAATTGGACGGATGTCTCAACAACAAAAGAACCGTTTCGAGTAGAGGGAAAGAAGACACTAGGATTTGAAATATGTGAGCAATTGAAATGGTCCCTACCTGATGTGATTGTATGTCCTACTGGGGGAGGAACCGCGCTTCTTGGCATATGGAAGAGCCTCAAAGAGCTCGAAGAGGTAGGCCTTATCGGAGATACCAGACCTCGGATGTTTGCCGCTCAAAGCGAGGGCTGTGCGCCAGTTGTTCGAGCGTTCAAGGAAGAAACTGTAGAAGTGGAGCCTTGGAGCAATAGTGAGACAAAAGCACTTGGGCTCCGGGTTCCCAAACCATTTGCAGATAGACTTGTTCTCGACGTGTTGAGAGAATCACAAGGAGGGGCTGTAGCTGCACACGAAGAATCAATCCAAGAAACAAGACAACTAGTAGCGGAGAAGGAAGGGCTTGATATGTGTCCAGAAGCCGCAATCGCTGTCGCTGGAACGAAAAAGCTGGTTGAACAAGGAAGCATAGACAAGAAGGAAGAGGTTGTGATTCTGAATACAGGCTCAGGCATTAGATATCCAAGGTAAAATAAGGCGCAAATCGTTCTCATGTATGACAAGATCAGCAGCCTCCGCTACTTCCTCATATTCCGGGCAGAAAGCTATGGAAAGCCCAACATGAGAAAAAGCACTCACATCATTCCGTCCATCCCCTATATACGCAGTATGTTCTAGGGAAACATCAAAGTGGTCAGCTATTGTTTGGATTACAGTGCCCTTCGCGCCCCATCCAACCTGAACATCTACTTCGCCGGTTATTTTTCCATTCTTATGGAGTAACCTATTTGTCACCACGCAGTCTATATCCAAAATACTTCCAATATAATTCGCCGCGATATCAAGTCCACCAGACACGATGGCTAACTTGACACCATCATTCCTTAGAGATTCGACCGTCTCTATTGCACCAGGAGTCAGATCAGATGATTTGATCAATTTTCTTGCATCACCAATCGCCTCCCCTTTCCACAAGGATGCATCGAGTTTAGCCCATTCGTTGTAATCAATTTCGCCAGCAAAATAGCGGTCAAAATACTCCTTGCCTTTATTCTCAGTCCCAAAGTGTTCATGCAGCCTCCACCAGATAGAGGAATGCGTTGTGAGGGTGCCATCAACATCGAATATGGCAAGCTCTATCATTGTTATCTAACCCCAAAGAATTCAGTTTAGGCCTAAGAGCTTCTCTCCTTCTCCATCCGGGCTTCCTCTTCAAGCTCCAGTAGAAGCTCTTCAACCCTATCAGATGCAGCCTCCTTCTTTCGTCTGGCTGCTATGTGTTGTTGTTCCACAGAAGGAACAGTAGATTGTTTCTCCATCAAAACTTCGGCTTCCATTTCGCTCAGCCGTTTTTCGATTTCTTTCTTCTCACTAACACTAGTTCCCGTTCCAACGAGATCCTCCGATAGAAGCTCGCTTGAAATGGAGATTCTTTCCAAAGAATCAGACAACCTGTCCATTTCCTCTTGTATCTCAGCTGGAGATAGATTCTCACGAGCCTGATTCAAAGCTCTATTTGCAATCCGAAGAGTCTTGAGAACATCAGTCTGATCCGTGGATTCCTCGATGCTCATAAGTGCAGATTGGAGTGTTTGGAACTGCTGTTGGTATCTCCCTAAACGTTTCTCAAGATCTACCGCAACGCCCAGATGAGATTTGGCCAAACTCCTGTTTCCTTGTTTTATGGCCTTTTTTGCCGCATTATGCTTCTGTGAAATACGGGTTTCAAGCTGTCTTATTCTGAGCGTAATCGCATTCATAGTGCTCTTTATTTCTAGAATTCCTCTTTCGGCATCAACTTCTTTCTTGCCGCCCAGGAAATCCATGATGTGCACCATTCCGGTTCTAGGATGTGTCCTGAGCGAGAGCATTTAAACGGTTGGAATATCAGCGCTATAATGGAAACCTCATTATGACACTCATCGATCTTATCCAAAAAGCCGCAGAATCAGCTCGTGAATTAGTACTTAGGAATATAGACAAGGCAGCCGAGAAAACAGGAAAGAGAAATCCATTTGGAGACCAGACCCTAGCTCTTGATAAGGAAGCAGAAGATATAATTATCGAAATCTTGCAACAATCTGGCACCAGCTTTTCGATTATGACAGAGGAACAGGGCATAATCAAGAATGAAAGCCAACCAGAGTATCTTGCTATCATCGATCCGATTGATGGCTCCGCCAACCTAGAACGTGGTATACCAATCTGCTCAATCGGTATCTCTGTCTTGCCCTATGACGAAAAGATGACAACGGATGATATTGAGGCAAGTGTTATTCGTTCATTCTTCACCGATGAGACGTATATGGCAATCAAAAACCAAGGGGTTACCCTCAATGGTGAACTTGTGGACCCTGCTCAGCCCAAGCCCATGGAAGAGATAATTGTTTCTTATGATACCAAGAAGAAATGGGATAAAGAGTTTACAGCTGCCTCGGTACGCGTATTAGAAAATGTGTTTGATATGCGCCGCAGTGCAAGCAATCTACTAGATCTATGCTGGACTGCTGCAGGCGGGCTTGACGCAATGCTGGATCTCCGCGGTGTGCTACCGATTGTGCATGTGTCAGGCACACATATGGTTACCGAGGCTGGCGGATATGTGGTTGATTCCACAGGTTCTCGACTTAACCTGCCAATAGAATACGAACAAAGGATGAGCTTCGCCGCTGCATCCACCGAAACGCTGGCTAGAAAGCTGCTATCGCTGTGGAGGGGCACAAGTTAGCACTCAAAATGTTTAGTCGTATCTAAATTCTTTTTTGATAGGAACGAGCTAGGCAATACAGCACAGAGGATTGTTGAAATGTCCAAATCAAAATCGATGGTACCTCCCGAAGTAGAGAAGGCTATGAAAAACGTCAAACACAAAATTGTGATACTTAGTGGGAAAGGCGGTGTAGGTAAGACTACTGTTGCAACCAATCTGGCCATGTCTTTTGCTAAGAAAGGAAAACAGGCCGGAATACTGGATGTAGACATATACGGGCCTAATGTTCCAAAGCTTCTTGGCTTAGAGGGACAACATCCAACGGCCGAGGAGAAGATGATTCAACCGGTTAGGGGACCGCTGAATACAAAGGTAATGAGCATGGCTTTTCTGCTACGGAACAAAGACGACGCTGTAGCTTGGAGAGGACCGCTGGTAGCGAAGACAATCAGTCAGTTCCTAGGTAATGTCACGTGGGGAGAACTAGATGTACTGGTTGTTGACCTTCCACCTGGTACAGGTGATGAGATTCTCAGTATTCTTCAATCAATTCCAGACATCGATGGAGTCGTCGTTGTGAGTACTCCTCAGGAAGTCGCAGTACTCGATGCTAGACGTGCTGTTCGTCTTGTTAAGAAGATGGGAGTACCGGTACTAGGCATAATTGAAAACATGAGCGAGTTTGTTTGCCCGAATTGCGGTGAATCGTACAAGCTCTACGGTGAAGGGGCAGCAAAAGAAGCAACAGAAGATTTTCAAATAGATTTGTTGGGCTCGCTTCCTCTTGATCCAAGGGTGATTCAGCGTAGTGACGAAGGGAAGCCATTTGTGATTTCCGAACCCGATACTGAAGTCTCAAAGGCATTCGAATCTGTTGTGGAGAAGCTAACCTCCAAAATCACCATGAAAGAATAATTATACTGTGTAATGCCCAACATACTCCTAGCAATGTACAGGACTACATGAGCCTGTACATTGCGGGATTAATCAAAACATGATTACCTGAGCACAGGTGTTTCACTACAGTTCGATGATGTGCCCACTATTCATTACTTGCTTCTTCTGTATCAATTCGAACCAGATATGCCTGTAATAGTAGGAAGCTGAAAAGTGCCAAACCCACCTCAATCCAGAAAGTAAGGTGTGCACCGAACCACTGCACCGGATTGATTGCAAGATCACCGATTGGAGTTCCAAGTACAACCGACTCAATCCACATTGGAACAACAAAGACCAAGGGAAGTGAAACTAGCACTAGCAAAATTATTGAGGCTATTATCTCGGCCGTATACATGAGAATCCGCTTGACTGATTCTTTGACTCTTGAAAGAGTGTCTGACATCTTGGTTCCCTTTCCTGGGATTTCACTTTGTGTCATCCTTTTAACGCTTGCTAGAGCATCAACAATCTTCGGAAAAAAGAATAGGGGTGACCCCCGAGAGATGGTCAACAATTGAGTGTGGATGTCTTTCCGAGAGGGAGAGAGGTGGGTCACCCGTTGAACATGGATATGTAATAATATATAATAAGTGTATATAGTATGAATATGGTGGTCATATAATCAGGGAGGATCAGGGAAAGCACAAAGAGAATAGATAGCCAAAAAAAGAAGGGTGGCAGGGGGCACATTCAGAACGCGGAAGGAGGAGAGAGAACGTCGTTCGCGAAAGAGTAGCCCCCAGTCGCCTTCAGGCATATTATTGAGAAAATGTATATAATTTATGCTATGATGTAATGCTTGTATAGAATCAGTATGAATATTGAGAAATTCACAAAATGAGAATCCGCGGTCGCGAATATCACAATTCTTATTAGTTCGCTTGTATATACCTCAATCGAACGTGTCGAGGAGCGCCGGAACAAAACTCCTACATCCTGGCAAGCCGATTCGGCTTGCACACACTCCTCTCCTCCTCAAGCGCGGGCGTAAAGCCTGCAAACCAAGCAATCTTTTTCTCAGGCGCTCCTCGCACCTTCACATTCTTCACCCCATCAGGACATAATGCCCTTCTGCATAGATACGATTCAGTGTACAAAAGCCAACAAGTTATCTCGACAGTAGTACGCAATCCAGTTTGAGTTGTTTGAGAATCAATGGTACAGCTTCTTCTCGCAAGTTCAACTAGCTCGAGGTTTACGAAGCGAAGTTCACCTAAAGAATCTAATTCGAAAAGAGAGTATCTAGGTGAACATTTCTCTGAGATATGGCTCTCTACTACTTTGCAGACGCATTCGAATTGGGGCAGATCCATGTGAAAAGACTTCAACAAAAAACGGGTTAGATGATTCCGCAACTTTCAACCAGTAACCGTTTTCACACCTATAGTAGCTATAGTTGAGGTTGTTTTCCTTAACCTCGATGATAGAGCCTTCACCAAGTTTGTCAAGTTTCTCAACAACAAGCTTCGAATGTTTAGATCCGTCTTCAACAGGATGCGAAAGGTAGAATTTTTGAATTCTACCTGATTCCCTGCAGAGAACTGCGACATGGGGACGTTTGCAGGAATCCCACTTAGTGGGTATAGGGGGATTTCGACAGAGATACGCACCTGTTGCTGACGCAAGAACTGAATATGCACCCTCATCGATCATCATTGACTCAATACCTTTTGCTGCTGTTTCTTGTACCATGGACGAGGGACTGCCCAGTAGCATGATTCAATTACTCCGATATAATATAATAAGCTGTTAGAAGCTCATATCCTCAGGAGTTGTTTTCTATACTGCATTCTATTCCACTTAGAGGGGTTCTAACAGCCATTCTGCAAAAGTCATTTTGAAGATGTCATTGCATGTCATAAACATGAAAGGCAAATCGGAAAGAGTGACATAATTCATGGTCTTTATCTTAACAATCGGACAACTGTGGGGGTATTAACAGTTCAGTCGTTTTCGTAGTGCAGGCAAAATCCCTTTGAGCTCGTCAAATACTTCTTCAGCCCCCGCCTCAAGAAGCTCTTCTTTCTTGACTTCGCCAGTTGCAACACCCCAAAAAGCAATGTCAGCTCTCCTTGCAGCTTCAGCATCTATGCTTGCATCTCCAACATATATTGCCTCACTCGGCTTCACATCGAGTCGTTTAAGAACACGAATCAAACCATCGGGAAAAGGTTTCGGATTGGGGGATTCGTTGCGAGTCTGAATAACATCAAAAAGATGATCTACGTTGATTTGATCCAATATCTTGTCAACCGCTTCCCGGCCATTATTGGTCAATATTGCTGTTTTCAATCCCAGGTCGGATACGGATTTTACAACGGACTTAGCCTTGTCAACCAGTCGTACTTCGTTGGCCGCATCCGATTCATGTTTGTTTAGGACAACATCAACCTCTCTCTGAAGCTGGTCCCATTCTTCCTCGGACATTCCCCGTTCCATGAAGTATTGCTTTGCCTTCTTGGTCGAACTGGATATACCATCCGTAGAATCAAGAAGACGGGGTGGAAGACCCTTTTTCAGATAGAACTCTTTTGTATCATCCCGCATTTTGTTTAGCGGTAACGTTAGGGCTATTATTGTTCCGTCGAGATCGAAAACCACAGCTTCTAGCATTCAGGGCGTCACCCGTTTAGCCTACACGAAAAACGAGAGGGTTTGGATGATTACTAAAACCTATCGGATTCACGAAAGAATCAAATGATTCATTCAGAAGAACCTCTGACGACAAGTGATTTTACACACGTCTTATCTTCACTTGCTGGTTCTACGACTTCCATCTTAACTGATGGTGCAATCCCCTCAGCGATGGCCCGTACATATGGTAAGCAAACGGATTCGCAGTATAACCTTCCCCGTTGTTTGAACTTCTCGTGCTGGGGGCAATATGGATGTTCAGTATTGACTCGATTAGAAGATATTTCGACAACCTTCATTTTTGCGCCCATGACATGCCCTACAACTCTCCACGCATCAACAGCGTCCTCTAGTGTCTCGCCCAAACCAAGTCGGTTTTTCATTTGTTTAGCATCAACATCGCCGAGCCTCCGAAATACCTCTGAAAGGGCTTCAAGACCTTCATCGCCAAAGCGATCATGAAGGACAATAGCAGATTCCACCATTAACCTAGCCAAATTGTCCCGAAGCTCTGAGACCTTCTGACCGGAGGGGATAAGTCCCCGTTTTGCAAAGGCTCTTGTCAATCCCATAATCAAAACCGAATCAAATGATAACTCCGCATCTAATGAAGCTTGTTGATGATGTTGAAAAGAATCTCGGAATTGTGAACTAATGACATATGATGGAGATTAATATATGGCTAATGAAGAGAGAGGAATCAGGGATAAGGATTGCAGGAAACGTTAGACATTGTAGGAAACTCAATGAGCAGTTTAGTTGATGCGTTCTTCGATTTGCTATCTAAGAAAACGCTAGCAGAAAGCACCCAGGAAAATGCCAGAAGCTTGGCGGCTCCTAGCAGCAAAGGTATCTGCACAGTTGGTATGGGAGGGAGCTCAATAGTCGGCCAGATTGCTATTGCATTACTTAGAGAATCCTCCCCCGTACCTTTGTTGTTTGTACGGGATTACCAACTTCCGGGCTTCATTGATGATGAATGGGTCACAATTGCTGTTAGCTATTCTGGGAATACTGAAGAAACACTATCTGCCTACAAAGATGCAGATTCTAGAGGCTGCGAACTCTTTGCAGTAACAACTGGAGGGCAACTAGAAGCAATGTCTGAACCAAAAAGAACACATCTTTTGCCAAAAGGCGTTCAGCCCAGAGCTGCCCTTCCCATGATGCTGGCGGCAGTTCTCCCACTCATGGAATGCTTGATTGGACAACCTTCTACTGATTTTGAGATGCTTTCAAAACGACTGACTAGTAATCAGCAGAAAAAGGAGGGTTCAACCAAGGAACCACAAGACCTAGCTAACGAGATTCAAAATCACATTCCTGCTTTTATCGGATGGCGACATCTTTCACCTGTTGCATATAGAGCAAAAACACAAATCAATGAAAACGCGAAATGGCCCGCTTACAGCCTAGAATTACCAGAAGCCAATCATAACGAGATAGAAGCCATAGGAGCATACAGAGGACAATCAGTGTTTCCGATTCTACTAAGAAGTGCATACGAAAATACACAGACACGCAAACGATTCGAAGCAACATCAAAGATTCTTCAACAAGAAGGAATAGAAGTCGAAAGCATATCCTTCTCCTGTGAATCCAAAATCGAAGAGGTAATCATAGCTACCCAATACCTTGACGACGTATCAGTCAGACTAGCCAATATTCGTGGTGTGAATCCTGAAGACGTGCCCCAAATATCATTATTGAAGGCCATTCTTGCAGGACAAACTGAACTGTAGAGGTTCTATGATATCCACACCTACCTGACTAAATGATACAACACGAACTTGGGAAGCATCAGAATCGAAAGTGTGATAGAAAACAGTCAGTAGGATTGAAAATGTCCAATTTGATTCATCGTATGCAGCATAAAGGATTTCTTTGTCGGACATAACGTCAATTGTCGATCCAATCGTGTAGTTTCTGTTGTATCCCGGGTTCAACTGCCTGTTCTCAGCCCGGAGAAGTTTAGTAAAAGAAGCATAATCAAAGGATTCACCGTTGAGATAGATATTCGCTCGAAGAAAGGTAACTGATGCGTCGCCAGAAAGGGTTTCGGGAACTTGAAGATTAAAGGATACGGACAAGCTTGGATTTACCGTCTCATTATCAGGCTGGAGATTGCTTACCCTCACACCGAGTAAGTCAACTTCGAGATATTGGATCATCAAATAGCTACCTGAGTAATAGGCGGAGCTACCCGCCAAACTAACCCCACTTAGTATGCCAATGGCCAGGGTTATTACCATGATTACATTCTGTGAGCGTTCACTCGATATCAATTCAATTTCTCCTTCGACTTTTTCATTGCTCTGCAAATAGTCAGCACATGATTGTTTGTCATACTAAGTATATCAATGTGGCCAAATGAGCAGCCCATGGAAACATACCTAGAATTGCAGGAATAGGAATGGCTGGAAGAATCTTCCCCTTCTCAGCTACGACTGTCAGATTGATCACAATTCCTAGAAATGATAGTGCCATTGAACTTAGCCAAACGAAAGACGGAAAGAAAAGGAATGCATGAGAGGAAATCAATGAGTAAGCAATGAAATCACCCACACCTACCACAATGTTTTCTGATTCAATTCTTGTGTAGTCGAAAGGATCCTCACCGATTTTCCCGGCCATTTGGGCAGACTTGACAGCAGGAGAATATCGGGTAAGCAAATAGTCCTCTGCTACTATGGTAAATACAAGAACAAACATCGTAGAAGTGACCAATGTCGCCGCAAGGAAGGTTCCAAACACAGCGCCATAGAACGCGACATATACGTTCCTTATTGCAGTAGGAATCGCATCAATTAGAACAAGAATGATGGACATCATCGAAACCCCAATTGAAACCACCATTACGAAACCTTCCAAAGGGGTTTGCGCACCCTTGAACAGCACTAGAAGGAAAGCTTGACCTAAGAAAAGGGAAACGAAGAAAATGATAGGAGATACAACAAAAGCCACAACTAGTTTCTTTGCACCCCTACCACGCCTATGCAGTATCCAGAACAGCGAGATTACAACAAGTGAACCAACAACTGTTGATACTACTGCCTGCAGGACCAGCTCTAGAGGAGTGAAAGAATCTCCGTTTCCTATCGTCTCTCCAATTAAGGAAGTACCGCCCACCACATGAGCTAACCCAGAGCCAACAAGTAGAGGAAGAGACGAAATTACTATTCCGATTAGATGTGACTTCTCAAGCTTCATTCTTGCCAGCTGAGAAGTTAGTGAAACAACAAGATAAAGCACCTGAGGTCAGGGCAATCTGACGTAAATAATGAAAAAAATAGGAAAAGGGGGAACAGAAGTCCCCCGTCATTAAACTATCGCTGTCTCATCAAGACATATCCGCCAACTAGGATGACAACTGCTGCTCCGACTGCACCGGCAACGAGAGCCAATGTAAGATCCGGAGCTGTGGGTTCAGGTGTACCTGGACCACCGGTTGGTTCAGGAGCGTAGAAGTAGTTCGGATTTCTGCTAATCTCGCAGAATTCTCCTGCAACATACTCCGACACGTTGAACGGACCGGAAGTCACCATCTCTTCAGCTGGTGGATTGGGATCCCAAGTGTTCCAGCCATTAAGGCCGATTTCGGTGAAGATGTGCTTGGGTATGACAGGCTTGTACGAGACCGTGTGTAGGTGCCAGTATGACTCCGAGTTGAATTCCACCTCAAGTGTGTAAGGTGTCTTCGCGTAAGCCGCAGTCATGTCTGTTAGATCAGCACCATACGGATTACCGGGTGAATCACGGAAGTAGTTCAGCGAGAATGCAACGTCCTCGGCCGTTAGCGGTTCGCCGTCAGTCCAGGTTGCGTTCTGGAGCATATTGAAGGTAAACCGTGTGTGACCTTCTGGAACTTCTGCATTATCGTCATGGGTCTCTGCCGTGTAGTCGGTAATGAGCCAGTTGACGTCTTTGCCTTCCCAGTCCTGAGTAATCAGGCTGTCGTAGAGCATCATTAGGATGTTATTGGTGTATGCAGAGGAGCTAACCATAGTATTGAAGGTATCAATGTCAAGTGGATTGCTCCACGTGAAAGTACCTCCGAATGGGCCACCCTCTGAGTCCTTCAGGTGAACCTTGTAGTTGGTCCAGTATCCTGGGACACCACCGCTGACATCGTTCTTGAAGCCTTCGAATCTGTCGGTCCTATAGGCCGAAATCTCGAAGTTCTCGTACGCGATGATCATCGGAGACTGGTAAACCCAAATCTTCTGCATCTCGATTGCTGCTTCACGCACAGATTCATAGTCAGTTGAGTAGAGCAGGTCTTCTCGGTAAGAGTCATAGGTATCATTGGCGAAGTTCGGGAAGTTCCAGTATGGCTCATCAACGTACTCAGACCAGTACTCGTAGGCAAGCCAGTCAACATCAAAGGTGCTGAATGACGAACCTAGGAACACCATGTCGTAGTCACCGTGGAAGTACAACCGGTTCAGGTATTCGTAGAAGTCGGTTGGTTCCGAGGTAGCATCAACGCTGAGTGCCTGTAGAGCATCGGCGAAAACGGCACCGACCTCAATGGCGATTTCGGATGAATCAGCACACTCGATGAGAATGTCAAAGTCCTCACCGTTTGGTGCTTCTCTCAGACCGTCATCGTCAACATCTTCAAACCCGGCATCGTCAAGCATCTGATTACCAAGTTCGACGTTGGCCTCGTAGTAGTGGTATGTCAACTCATCTTCAACAGAGAATGGGTTAACTTGCGGTACACAGCTGTCCTGTGGATAGGACAGACCATCCCAAA
>WJIL01000053.1 GCA_014730275.1 Candidatus Lokiarchaeota archaeon
AAGCTCGACGCGAGGAATGCGACGAATCCTGCGACCAGGACGAAGGAAATCATTCCGCGATCCATCATCTTCTTGCCTGGTTCTCGCGGCGGTCGTTCCATCACGCCCTTGCTTGGTGGGTCGACACCAAGGGCCAGGGCCGGGAATCCATCCGTGGCGAGGTTCAGCCAGAGGATCTGTATGGGTGTGATTGGTAGAGGTAATCCTAACATGATTATTGTAAAGATTAGAAAAATCTCGTCGAAATTGGCCGCTAATAGGAAGCGGACAAATTTCTTTATGTTAGAATAGATTTCTCTACCCTTTTCAACAGCGGAGACTATCGTTGCAAAGTTGTCATCTGTAAGGACAACGTCAGAAGCCTCCCGCGTAACGTCGGCGCCTCTGATACCCATAGCAACTCCGACATCGGCCTGCTTCACAGCAGGAGCGTCGTTGACACCGTCACCGGTCATAGCAACGACTTCGTCAGAATTCCTAAGAGCCTGAACGATTCGCAATTTGTGTTCTGGGTCTACACGAGCATAGACATCAACATCATAGACCACTTGCTGGAATTCCTCATCAGTCATCTGTTCAATTTCGGAGCCAGTGACGACGCGGCCGCCTTCGTCAATGAGGCCGACCTCGATTGATACAGCACGGGCGGTCAAGGCGTGGTCACCGGTAATCATGATAGGGCGAATACCAGCTTCCTTGCAGACGTTCATAGCATGGAAGACTTCATCTCGTGGAGGATCAATCATACCCTGAAGTCCAACGAATATCAAACGCTGTTCTACTTCTTCAGGCTCCGAATAGTCCATATTGTCGTCAAGAGGTCTGTAGGCGAAAGCAAGGACCCTGAGGGCTTCTTCTGCGAATTCTGCGTTCATGTCGAGTATTCGCTCTTTGTCTTCCTCTGTAAGTGGGCGGACTTCGCCGTCCTCATAGATTCTGTTACACAAGGAGATGACAACTTCAGGTGCACCCTTCATGAAGGCAAACACCTTGTCTGAGTCCTTGTCGTCACATACACTGGTCATCCGTTTTCTTGCAGAGTCAAAGGAGATCTCCGTTATCTCCTTGTATTGAGCGAGTGTGTCATCGTAATTGAAACCCGCTTTCTCTGCTGCAACAAGCAGTGCTCCTTCCGTTGGGTCACCCACAACGGCCCAGTCTGCTGCACCAGAGGGATCATTTTGGAGAACGGTGTTGGAGCAGCATTGCCCTACCTGCAGTAAGCGTTTAGTGTGAGGATCGGATGTGACGTCGTAAGCGTCCTCCTCAAAGGAGAAATCGCCTTCCTCGTTGTATCCGACACCGCTAACAGAGATTACCTTTCTATCAGCATACAATTTTGTGACCGTCATCTCGTTCTTTGTGATCGTGCCGGTCTTATCTGAGCAGATTACAGTAGTTGAACCAAGTGTCTCTACAGAAGGTAAGCGCCTTACTATAGCATTTCTGTCAACCATACGTTGGACACCGATAGCCAGGGTGATGGTGACAACAGCAGGTAGGCCTTCAGGAATGGCTGAAACAGCCAACGCAATCGCAGCCATCAGTTCTTCAATGAGTTCTTCTGTACCGTATCGGAATATTTCAGCAGCAAACACAATCACACAAAGCGCAATAACAAGAGCACCCAACTTCTTTCCGAGGTCATCTAGGTCCTGTTGAAGAGGGGTCATGCCTTTTTCGCTTTCCTGAACCATCTCCGCAATCTTACCAAACCGAGTTTCCATTCCTGTGGATGTGACCACGGCTCTTCCTTTCCCGGCAACAACAGTTGTGCCTTGGAAGACCATGTTCCTTATGTCACCCGCAGAGGGATTTTCAACATTCATCGGATCCTCAGTCTTCCTGACGCTCTGCGACTCTCCAGTTAGAACCGCCTCATCGATTCCCAAGCCGACAGCGTACGTGATTCTTGCGTCGGCCGGAATCTTGTCGCCAGCTTCAAGGCCCAGAATATCTCCCGGAACCACGTCTCTGGAATCTATCTGTTTCCAGAGGCCCTCTCGTTTTATTCGAGCCTTAGGAGCAGCCATCTCCTTCAGCTTCTCAAGGGCTTTCTCAGATCGATATTCTTGAACGAACCCGAAAATCGCATTGAAGATAACAATGGCTGAAATAACAATTGCGTCAACAATGCCTTCGCCACCATGAAAGAACGATGTGGCGACGGATATCGCGATTGCTACCAACAATATGATAACCATAGGATCGGCAAATTGCTCAAGAAACATCTGTAGGGGGCTAATCCCACCCGTTTCAACGAGCTCGTTTCGACCATATTTCTCCAAGCGCTGTTCTGCCTCTTCACTCGTGAGGCCCTCTTCGGAAGTATCCAGTTTTTCCATGGTGTAATCGGCGCTATTATTGTACCACTCTTGTTCGGACATTTTTTTTATTGCTCCGGGGAAAGGTCTCTGATTCAATAGCAGATTATGTAGGTCAAGCGAGTTATCTCGGATAAAAATACCTTTCGAAAGCTGTGTTTGGAATCAAATCGAGACACACATTTTTTGTGAAGTTCGAAAGCATTAAGAATTGTTCTCTCTTTCAATCTGAATCGAGTTCAATTGGTGACTGGGTATGGCAAACAAGAAATACAGCTTCAAATGCCTAGGACAGAATTGCGAAACACAAGCATGTCACTTCAGAGAACAGGTCAACGTGACTATTGATGATTTGGCCAGATGGACGCAAGCAGGCCACTTGCAGAATATACTTCCTGGATTGAGGTTCAATCTACCACAATCAGAAAATGAACCAATTGCGATAGAAACAAGAAGAAAGGATTTAGAAGACCAAGACGGGACTGCTTGCATTTTTTATCACGAAAAATCTAGTGCTTGTGAGATCGGATACAACAAACCAATATCTTGCCAAACGTATCCGCTCAAGTACAACGGCAAGAAGTTCTATGTCAGTGACCGTGATTGTCCAGGGGTGGGAGAAGGAGAGGTAACCAAAGAAGCTCTGAAAGATGCAAAAGAAAAAGCAGAACAAGATTTTCACGAAAGACAGCGAACACAAGCATCCCTCCCTGCACTTTACAGCCTCATAATGGGTCAGCTAATGCAACAGTCAGCTCAGGCAATGCAGAATTTGTCCGAGGAGGATCGCAAGCGGATTCAAGATATCATGGCAAGACAGGAGGAGGAAGAAGAGGACGCATAACGAATAGGTGCTAACATTCAGATAATGACAAAATCTCTCGGTGCAAAAGTTAATAGCTCGAGACCGTCTTCTGTTATGCATACAAGATCTTCCATTCGTATACCGAATTCTCCCGGGATATAGACTCCGGGCTCTATACTGTGAGTCATACCGGGAGCTAATTCCAATGAGTTTCCACGTACAAGATATGGAGGTTCGTGAACTTGTAGTCCAATCCCGTGACCTAAGCGGTGTGTGAAATACTTGCCGTATCCTTCAGATTCGATTACACTTCTTGCGATTCCATCAGCAGAGCCGCATGATAACCCGGGACCAACCTCATCAAGAGCTGCCTTCTGTGCCTTTACTACCACATCGTAGACCTCACGCTGCTTCTCGGTAGGTTCACCAACCACTCCAACTCTTGTCATGTCTGTGTTATATCCATCTACAGCACATCCGCAGTCCAGAAGTACAACATCTTTCTCTTGCAGTTCCCGATTGCTGGGTTCGGCATGTGGAAGTGCACTATTCTCACCAAACTGTACAGCAGCGAATGTTGGTTCAGCCCCATGATCGATGATTTCGTTTGCTACGATTTGTTTCAGTTGCCTTTCTGTCATGCCTTTCTTGGCCCCCTTGATTGCAGTCATTACAGCGTCCTCTATGACTTGGCCCGCCTTCTTCATGAGCTGTATCTCATCTTCGCCTTTTTTCAATCGCATCTCATCAACAAGGGGAGTAATCGAGGGGGTAGAATTGAAACCACCTAGTGCCTTCTCAAGCTTCCAGAAAATTCCAAGAGATGTGCTTTCGTCCAAGAAGATATCAGTTTCAGTATCTGCCATATCCAGTTCTTCACTGATGAGTTTGTATGGGTCCTCTTCTTCCGACCAGGACAAGAAATCATCAATCCAAGTTCTCTGAGATATTTCGGAGAGTTCAAAACTAGGAACAACCAGAATAGGAGCCCTTTCCGGCTGAATGATTAGCGAGACGAGTCTTTCGCGCATTTCATATGCCAGTCCGGTTAGGTATTGGAAAGTAGGTGAAGGGGTTACAAAAGCCAGATCTGCATTCTTGGAAAAAATAGAATCCTCTACAGCTGCAAGGCGTTCTTTGTACACAGAAGCACTAAGCATTGTGAATGATAGTTGTTATTCATCCCAAATAACGGCTCCGATTCTGATAACGAAAATAAACTCAGGAATAAAAAATGCACATTTTCGCCGCCTGGAAGAAAGGTCTCACTTGCTCAGCTCTGTGGAAAAAGTCGCCCGAATCAGTGTGAGAAGACAAGATGAGTAGTTAATTCTCTATTCCTATGCACGAATACAGACAATCCGGAACAGTAATGTGTGTCAATCCGATATATCAGTATGA
>WJIL01000054.1 GCA_014730275.1 Candidatus Lokiarchaeota archaeon
ACAGTACTCAAAATCGCGAAGTTCAATATTATGAAGCTCGATTTCAGATAAATCCTCTGCAGAAGAAGCAGGTATCGACATAGCTTGTGCAGTTATTGCACGTTTATCCTTCAGGCCAGCATAGGAGACCATCTGCCACGGCAGACTAAGAGAAGAAGCAAGTATTCGAGCAACATCAGTAGTGCCAAGACCGATTTTCTGCATCGTAAAACAAATGAAACGATCCTTTTCTCCAGAAACTAATGCCGGTTTCTGCGGAACAGCCTCATCACGGAAAGGTTGTACTTCGATCACTTCCTTCTCCATGTTGATTTCTTCTACAATGAAGTCTTCATAACGTTCTTTCAGTTTACCCCCAGTGCCAGGAGAATCAGTAGAATAGAATCGCATGCCAAGCCTCTGTTCAAAAGGAAGCGCTGGCTGCATAGATAATCACTCAAAGTAGCTTCAGAGAACCGGTGATCTTATCGATTTCGTGATTTGGTCCGGGACCGATTCCCAATACAGTTGCAGTACCTGGCGATAGCTGTGTCATTCCTGCATCGCGAACAAGATAATGGGGGATATTGTAACTACTTGCTTGATTCTTGAGGTCTATCAAAGCATCCATCGAATCCACTTGCACAGTTATTTTCTTTTGACCACTATTCAGCCAAGCTTCCCAAGCTTTCGGACTCTTCTTGCGAGCAGCTTCAGATGCACTAACTGCACCATGTGCAGTCTGAACTGCAATTTTTCCCACGCTCATGCCCAAATCTGTCCGAACCGCCATAACCTGCTTGTATTGGTCACTCATTTTCCGTACCCTTCTCAAGGATAATGATATGAAAAGCGATTGGTACAGTTAAAAAAGGGTTTCATATCACCTCTTTCACAGGTTGTTCCATTGAAAGCCGATGTTGTAGTGGTTGGTGCAGGACCAGCAGGTCTCATCACAGCCAGAGAGGTCGCGCGCAGTGGATATGACGTATTGGTTCTGGAGGAGCATCCACGTATCGGTGTGCCAGATCATTGTGCTGGATTGCTTAGTACAACGGGTCTCAATTCCCTTGGCTTGGCTCCACCTCATTATGTTATCCAGAACAACGTCAACGGGGCAAGGATGTACGCACCAAATGGAAGCAAACTGACAATTAGCAGAGGAAGAAGAGAAGCATTAGTTGTAGACAGGCGAGCATTCGATTCATGGTTGGCAGAACGTGCAGAAAATTCTGGTGCTATGATTCTCACGAATACCAAGGCTATTGATGCCACATTGCATGAGGGCAATCATTCTATCGTTTCATGTCGGGAGAATGGAAAGGCCAGAGAAATCAAGGCACGAATCATAGTGAATGCAGAGGGTGCAATTGGGCGTTTTTCAGGAGCTGTAGGACTTCCTACTGTCAAGCAATCTTCCAAGCTTCCAGCTTTCCAGTACGAGTTCCGAAACGTGAATCTGGATTCCGAACACGTTGAGATGTATTACGGGCGGAGGTTAGCACCGGGTTTCTTCGCATGGTGCATTCCTCTTGGAAAGGACCGCGCCAGAGTGGGAATGGCAGCTCGAAGTCATGTGCGAAAACGGCTTACCTGGGCTATTCAGCATCACCCCATACTCAGCAATAGAATCGGTGAGGGGACGATAGACCGCAAAATGGGTGGAGTTGTGCTAGTTGGAACTCCCATTTCAAGAACCTATGATGATAGGATACTTGTTGTCGGTGATGCTGCAGGGATGGTGAAAGCTACCACAGGGGGAGGAGTGATTATGGGAGGAAAAGCAGCAAAGATTGCAGGGAAAGTCATAGTTGGAGCATTATCTAAAGAGGAAACATCAGCCCAGTACCTGAAGAGATACGAGTACTTCTGGAAGAAGCAGCTGTTGAAAGATTTCTTTGCAATGTATGCTGCTCAGAAAATGATTTCACTTCTGTCAAATCAAGGGCTCAATTTCCTTTTCAGAAAGGTGAATGAGTACGGATTAATTGACACCATTGAACAACATGGTGATATGGATAGACAATCAAAAGTAATCACCCAACTTCTGAAGAATCCACGTATTGCCCTCAGGTTATTCGGTGTGATTCGCTATATCCAGCCGTTCTATTAGTTGATTGCACAGCTTTATGTGTTTATCAAGCAGCTGACCGTTTCAGGATGGCACAAAAATGATAGAATATGGGAAAGTTCTGAAGACTGCGTTCATGGTCTTGGAAGATATACCCATATGCAATCGCTGTTTGGGCAGACAATTCGCTTGGTTGAGCACGGATAGTGATAATGAACAGCGGGGGAATGCAATCAAGCTCCTCCTATCTATGGAGGCGGATGAACTCATCCGAACTGGGGAGAACAAGAAAGGATACGAGATAGTACGAATACTGGCGCAGAATGGAATGTTTCGGCCTGCTATGTCGCTAGCACAGGACAACGACTTAGAATATGAATCAGCTGATGATTGTTATCTATGCACAATCGAGGGGGAATCAATTTTCTCCCGCATCCCAGAAATAACAGATGAAGTCGGAGATATCAAAGACCAAATCGAGTTCGATACATATCTGGTTGGTTGTGTACCAATTCCAAAACTTGTTGAAAGGCAGGATGAAATCAGAGCTAAGCACAATCTTCTCCATGGAGAACCACTGAAATCCGATTTCAATCGAGAGCTCGGGAAGAGTATCTATGAGGAAACGAGGAAAGAGGTGGAATTCGAACGTCCCGACATTGTCTTCATCTACGAAATGGCCGACGAAACCTTTCGCCTTCAGATCAACCCTCTATTCATAAAGGGAAGATATAGGAAATTACAGAGGGGGATACCACAGAGTAGATGGGATTGCTCAGACTGTCGTGGGAAGGGTTGTGAGAAATGCGACGGAACGGGAAGAAAATACCCGGATTCTATTTCCGAGTATATTGGGATTCCAACGCAAAAAGCAGCCAAGGGATCTGACTTCAAGTTCCATGCCGCCGGACGGGAAGATATCGATGCATTGATGCTTGGTACAGGACGACCCTTTGTTGTTGAAGTATCAGAACCTCGAAAGCGACATCTTGACCTAGATTCGTTGCGAGAAAAAATCAACAGCACCGCGGAAGGCAAGGTTGAGGTTACAGATTTAGAGCCATCAGACAAAGATACTGTTCAGAAACTGAAATCGGAAGCATCAGAGAATATCAAAGAGTATGAAGCGCTGATTGAAACCAACACAGAGATAGAAGAGAACTTGGTAGCCGAAGCAGGGAAGAATCTCTCCGATATCACGATTGAGCAAAGAACTCCGAACCGAGTAGCTCATAGAAGAAGCGATTTGGTCAGAAAGAAGCAAATATATGAAGTGAAGCTCGAGAAAACAGGAAAAAAGAAGTTGAGAGGCTTCTTCAAGGTTCAAGGCGGGACATATGTCAAGGAGCTGATTTCGGGCGATGATGGCAGAACAAAACCCTCCCTAACCGAAGAGCTGGGAACAATGTGCACCTGTGAGAAGCTCAATGTTGTTGCAATATACGGCCTGCCTGCAGACCATAATCCTTAAGTCAGGAACTGAAAAGCCCCTTGGTGGGCCTCGGGTAATCAGATGTGGTCATATCCAGAAATCCGAGATTAAGTCCAACAACGAGATGATAACGATGGTCAAAAAGAGCCATGGATTTCGCAGAAGAACACGAAAGCTGATGACAAAAAAAGTGAGAGAGAAGGGTCAGCAACCCGTTAGTCAGGTTTTGATTGACTATGAAGTGGGCCAGAGAGTTGACATCATCATCGATCCTGCAGTACACAAGGGGATGCCACATTACAGATACCACGGACGTACTGGTGAAGTTATCGAGAAAAGAGGTAGGGGAATTGTTGTTAAAGTCAACCTAGGGAAAAAGGAAAAGACGCTCATTGTTCGACCTGAACATCTGAGACCATCAAAGAGCTGAGGGATTACAAATGCCGAGGGAAGTTACAGATAGGCGTGAAATATCGCTGCCGCAGGTTAAGAAAATTCTGAGAAAAAGAAAGAAACAGGGGGAATTATCGTTCCAACAAACCATAACTATGGAGCATGCTAAACTCTTCTCCAAGATGGCCCCTGCAGTAGCCCGCGATTTCATCAAAAGAATGCAAGAAAAATATGAAATCGATAGGCCTACGGCTGTACAGATGGCTAATATAGCACCTACTTCCTTGGAAGAACTCCGCAGTATCCTCGGAAGACATTATACAGGTCTTACCGAGGAAGAAATGATTGAAATTGTTGATTATGTGAAGAAGAAACGGAAGTAAGCGCTATAGAAGCGGTTATCCTTCAGATGAAGCGTTGCCCGATTGACTTTTATTGATAGTTGCTGCAGTGCTGCTTGGTGCACCACGTTACGAATTGGATGGAACTGCTATGGAAGATACACGACCAAAGAAATACGAGAGTCACACGTATGTCTTAGCAGTTGCGCAACCGCAGGGTTTTCGTCGAGATTCCAGAGATAGTGCACCAGTAGTACAAGGATTGGGTGAGACGTATTTCACCCTTCTAGAGATGGTTCCACGACGCAACGCGAACTTTGGTACGGGAGAACGTATTTCACTTAAGAAAGGAGCAAGAAGCAAGATTGATCATGTCAAGAGGAGAATCTCCTATGAGGATTTGACAGCTGAAAGCAAATCACAACTCCCTCTTGTTGTCGAAATCATTGTAACCAAGCATGAATCGAAGTTCGTGAAATGGTACAACCAAGCGAACCCGATTACTACAAGACTACACTCCCTGCAGCTTTTGCCCGGGGTCGGTCAAGCATTGATGTGGGCAATAATCGAAGAGCGGAAAAAAGAACCGTTCAAGAGCTTCGATGATATAGCTGAACGAACTAAGCTCCAAAGTGCAAAGAAAGCAATCAAAGAACGAATCATCGAAGAGCTAGAAGGGGATGTTAAGCGCTGGCTTTTCGTTAGACCTCCTGTCCGAGAATAGGGCTCTATTTCTTGTGTATGGGTGAGTGTTTTTGTCTGAACAAAGAATCAAATCCCGATTACGGAAATATGGGGTCAGACCCAGTCGCAAAGCAGGCCAGAATTTCTTGAAGGATAGTAGAGTGGCCAATTCCATGGTCAATGCAGCCCATTTGAATAGAGACGATCGTGTTCTTGAGATTGGAGGGGGATTGGGTACGATAACCCGTTGGATTGCAAAAGCAGCGGGAGAGACCTGGGTAGTGGAGATTGAAAGGGGATTGGTCAAAGCGCTTCGAGACGCATTGAAGAACTATAAGGAAGTACACATCATCCATGGAAACTTCCTAGAGATAGACTTGCCTCCAGCCAACAAGATTGTCTCAAATCTACCGTACAATATATCCTCGAAGACCATCTTTCGAATACTAGAGGAAATGGAGATAGACGAAGCAGTACTGATGTTTCAAAAGGAATTTGCTGAGAGATTGGACGCAGAACCATCAAACAGAGCATTTTCAAGACTTACTCTTAATGTTCAATATCATGCAGAAGTTGAATACCTCGAAACGGTTCCAGCTGAGAAATTCTATCCGGTTCCAGCTGTTGATTCTGCGATTGTTAGAATCACTCCTCAAAGCAGAGAAGTGAAGGCTAAGGACTATGTTGTCTTCAAGTGGTTACTACGAGGTATCTATTTGTTCCCCAAGAAGCAGGTTGGCAAAGCTCTCAAAATGTGGTTGCAGAACCTTGGGGAGAATCCAACATTAGCAGGAACGATGTTAGCTGAAGTTGAACCAGAAATTGACGAAACTAGAAGATTAAGATCTATCACCCTTGAAGAACTGATAGCGCTTTCAGATATTCTTACAAATAGGATAGATGAGGGAATACTTGAAGGGCCAGAAGAGTGATTACATTTGGAAGGCGCGGATCTTGATATTGTTGTATATGAGGGGGTTTACGCTCCAGCTGAGGATTCATACTTGCTCATTGATTCCATCGAAATTGATGATTCTGATTCTGTTCTGGAAATCGGTTGTGGTTCCGGAGTTGTAACAACTGCAATTGCTCGGGTTGCTTCGAGAGTTGTAGCAACCGATATATCCCAGCTTGCTTTGAGGAATACAAAACGGAACCTGAAGGCTAATGCCGAAAAATGCAATTGGAGTCTCTTGCAGGCGGATTTACTATCTCCCCTTAAAAGGGCGCGTGATTTTTCGGTGATAGTTTTCAACCCGCCTTATCTTCCCCAGGATGCCGAGAGAACTGCTCTAGATAATGCACTTATTGGTGGTGAAAGTGGAATAGAACTCACCACCGGATTTCTGAAGCAAGCAAAACAGAGAATCGGTGAGGGGGATACGGTCTATACTATTGCTTCATCAATTGCGGATGTAGATGGACTGTTGAGATACATAGGAGAGCTGGACCTACAATACGAAGTAATCAAGCGAAAGCGTATGTTCTTTGAAGAACTCCTTCTATTGAAGATAACTTTGATTTAATATCATACAAGACAACCGTTTTATTGATAGGTTAGTTCGGACAGAAGAGTAGCTCAGACGGCTATAGAGGTATGTCAGGTATGTCAGACAAGGAAGATGAGAAAAAATCCACGAAAAAAGATGAAGCTGAAATCGTAGAAGAAAACGGGCTCGTATACGTGGACTATGTGGGTAGGACCAAGGAAGATGGCGAAATCTTCGACCTGACCCTTGAAGATGTCGCAAAAGAAGAAGGCATCTATAACGATGAAGAGAGCTACAAGCCGATGCTCGTGGCAATTGGGAAAAACTGGTTATTACCAGCACTAGAGGAAGAACTCGTAGGGATGGAGGTAGGAGAATCCAAGACTGTTGAGGTTCCACCCGAAGATGCCGCTGGACCGCGAGACCCAGACAAAATCAAATTGGTCTCAAAACGCCAACTTCAGAAGCAAGGCGTGAGTCCTAGGAAAGGTGCAAGAGTAGAAGTTGGAAGGCAAAAGGGCATAATAACGAATGTCCTTGGTAGACGAGTGCGTGTAGATTTCAACAGCCCATTGGCCGGAAAAACGCTTGTCTTTGACGTGACGGTAAAAGGTATTGTTTCTGGCGAAATAGACAAGATCAACGCCGTCATCAAAAGACGAATTCCCGGTTTACCCGAAGACAAATACGATGCTCGCATAGAGGGGGGAACAGTGTTTATTGAGTTGCCAAAGGAATCCAGATACATTGAAAATGTACAGTATGCAGAAATTGGCATAGCCAGAGATACTTTGAAGGTAATTGAGGAAGCTGAAGAGGTCAAAATAGTCATCACCTATGAGCGGCCTGAAGAACTTAAAGAGGAAAAAGAAACACAAGAAGATGAAGAAAACGAAGAGTAGGCGTAAAAGAGATGAACCGGGGTACCGCAATTCATCCAGTACAACCTGGAGTACCACGAGAAAAAGGTTTTAATAGTGAAATCTAAACGCGTTAATCGTCACTAGTTCTCCAAGGCCTAGTCTTGTTAGGGAGATAATTACAAAATGCAAGAACATAGACAGCCCCCGAAAGAACCAGAATCCCTGAAAACTGGTACTACCACTGTTGGCTTAGTCGGAAAAGATGCAGCCGTTTTGGCTAGCGATCAGAGAGCCACAATGGGCTATCTGGTGGCGAGCAAGACAGCAAAGAAAATCCACAAGATAACAGATAGGATTGGTGCCACAATCGCCGGATCAGTAGCAGATGCACAGTCTATAATTGACCTGTTGCAGGCTGAATCAAAACTTTTCGAAATCCAGCGAGGGAGGCCCATGCGAGTCAAATCACTCGCACGTCTGTTGAGCAACATAATGTTTCAGGGTAGGGGTCTATATGTTCTACAATGCATAGTTGGAGGATATGACAGTGATGGTCCACAGGTTTACTACAATGACTTTGTTGGTGCCATCCTTTCAGATGATTACACCGCCACAGGATCCGGTTCGCCGGTAGCCTTTGGTGTTTTGGAATCGGAGTATGAAGAAGGGCTTACGAAGAACAAAGCCATAGAACTAGGCGTTCGTGCAATAGGCGCTGCAATCGAAAGAGACGCAGCCAGCGGGAATGCTATCCTTGCAAGTGTGATTGACAAGGACGGCTATCAAGAAGTTCCACAGGACAAGATCAAAAAGATCTGGAAACCTAAATAGGAACTTGCGTAAATCCGGATATTAACTCCTAGCTCCAGTACCTTTTCGGTTCTGGGGTGCTCTCTATACCTTGGATAGCTAGAGCATGCAGTATTACCACTCGAATTGTGAAGTGACTTTAGAATGGGCAAAAATAACAACAATGACCGTGATATCCGTGAACGGGTACTAGAGGAACTACCTCGATCAGCGGTTATAGACTCCGTCGAATACGAAGGTCCTGAAATTGCAATATACAGTAAAGCTCCCAAGATTCTTCTGGATGACGGAAACATAATCAAATCTCTAGCACGCAAGATGAGAAAACGCATCGTAGTCAGGTCCGCTCCTGAAGTAAGGCTTCCACATGATGAAGCCGAAAATACGGTTAGAGATCTCGTACCTGAAGATGCAGAAATCACCAGTATCGATTTTGATGATTCATGCGGTGAAGTTCTTATCGAGGCGCAGAAACCAGGACTGGTTATCGGAAGAAGTGGTAGTACGCTAAGAGAGATTACCAGAAAGACATTCTGGCGTCCTAATGTTATGCGAACACCTCCAATCGAGAGCAAGCTGATTAAGCAAATCAGATATATTATTCAATCAGAAGCTGACCAGCGCAACAAGATTTTCAGAGATATCGGAAAGAGAATTCATCGGGATACTCTTGTTGATAACGGATGGATACGACTTACCGCACTCGGAGGGTTCCGAGAGGTAGGCAGACAGTCTATGCTGCTTCAAACATCTGAAAGCAGCATTCTGCTCGAATGTGGTGTAAATGTTGGCACACCAAAGAAGGCCTTTCCAAGACTGGATATGCCTGAATTCAGCATTGATGAGTTAGATGCAGTCATAGTGACCCACGCTCACTTGGATCACTGTGGAATGGTCCCATTCTTGTTCAAGTACGGATATCGAGGGCCCGTTTACATGACCAAACCAACACTCCATCTAGCAACACTATTGCAGCTGGATTATTTGGATGTGGCCGAAAGAGAAGGGAAACTGCGACCATATAGGGATAGAGACGTGAAGGAAGCTATACTTCACACGATAACGCTCGGATACGGAGAAGTCACTGATATCGCTCCGGATGTTCGGCTTACACTACACAATGCGGGACACATCCTTGGTTCCGCTATTGTTCATCTTCATATTGGCGATGGGCAATACAATCTTGCTTACACAGGCGACTTCAAGTTCGGGAGGACTCGGTTGCTGGAACCAGCTTCATTTACCTTCCCACGCTTGGAAACGCTCATTATGGAAAGCACCTACGGCCACCCAACAGATAAGATGCCACCGAGACAGGAAGTGGAACGGAAACTCGCTTCAATCATCAAGAAGACAATCGATAGAGGCGGCAAGGTTTTGATTCCAGTGTTGGCCGTTGGCAGGGCCCAGGAGATGATGATTGTCATCGAGGACCTAGTGAGCAAGAATAGAATACCGAGAATACCGATATATATAGAAGGAATGATTGCCCAAGCAACAGCCATTCATACAACTCATCCAGAAGCCCTCAGCAAGAAAATCCGGGAGAAAATTTTCCATCAAGGTGTTAATCCATTCCTGAGTGATATCTTTGTACAAGTTGATAACCCAGACGAACGAGAAGAAATCGTTGAAGGAGAACCTTGCGTCATCATGGCAACTTCGGGAATGCTTGCTGGTGGTCCCAGTGTTGATTACCTCCGACTGCTCGCAGCAGAGGAGAAGAATACACTCGTGTTTGTGAGCTATCAGGCAGAGGGAACGCTCGGTAGGCGAATTCAAAAGGGGTGGAAAGAAATCAACATGCGAAATAGAGAGGGTAACACACAAGTCGTGCCTGTGAACCTAGAAGTAACTACCGTAGAAGGCTTCTCAGGTCATTCAGACAGAAAACAGATTCTCAATTTTGTGAAGCGATGCAATCCACGACCAGAGCGTGTCTTGACCTGCCACGGGGAAGCATCAAAATGTATCAACTTGGCATCAACAGTGCATAAAGCACTGAACATAGAAACAAAAGCGCTTATGGTTGCAGAGAGTATCAAGTTGACATAGCAGATAGGTGCTATTTGTCCCCTACATCCAACTGGCCTAGAATTTCACAAAAGAGGGTGTCACGATTACACAATCATCATTGACAAGAGCAATATCTGCATCATAACCTCTTGTCTGTCCGCGTATGCGCTCAACTATTCTTTTGAGCTCGAGCTTTCCCTGGCCATTGTTATGCATTCGTGATATATCCAGTAGAACAATACTGCCATCACGAACTTGATTTACGACGAAGGGTACGTCTTCTTCCAGGGATGTCAACTTTCGTGAGCGTATGAAAATCTGTTCCAATTCTGCTAGTTTCTTGCAGTCTCTCGCTGGATCTTCTTGTTGGACTGCATGAGCAGGTGAGAAGAGACCGAGATTGGAATGGGTTTTCTCGTCTGACTCTTTGTCCTCTTCATCTTTTTTCCGACCAAGCCCGAAAGGGAGCTTCATTCAACTACACCTCAGAATCGAGACTGATAATTCAATACACAAAGAAAAGGGCGTGTATTATCGCCCGGCTTTTTTTGCAGAATTCTTATACTCAGGTTTGTACTTATGGTAGTTGACTACCATGGAAGTTGAATCTCTGCAGGAAAAACTCAAGGTCCTTAGCAACCGATATGCAATCCGAATCTTGCAGGTGCTAAGCCCAAAAGAGGGCGGCGTGGTTCACAGCTTGGGCTGGGACGATTTGGCAGAGGGAATCCTTCAACTGCAGGGATACCCACGGCCTGACACATCGTATGAAGAAAAAACCAAGGCACAAGTACAATACGAAAAGAAAAGGGCAAGAATAACGTCGGGAGGTACATTGTATGAAACAATGGGCAAACTCGTCGACGAGGGGCTAGTTCTTGAGGAGGGTGAAAGACGCAAGAAGAATCGTGCCTTTCGCATTACTAGAGAAGGTCGACTGGCTCTTTCAGCGTTACAGGCAATGGAAGGATCCCTGGGTGCAACTACTACATTACAAGAAACAGCTGAAAAACTACTCAAACACAAGAACTTCCTCGGGCTCCTTCCCGGTCAACGAGAATTCCTCGAGGAAGTGGAAGAACTGCCAGGAAATATGATTATCCAGATGGGGCCTGGAGCTGGAAAGACCTTCTTGGCAATCATCCTGCTACTTTCCCGGATTCGGAAGGGAGCAAAATGTGTCTACCTCGCACCCTATACGTCTCTGCTTCGCCAGATTATTGATGAATATGGTGTGCTTTTCAAGCAGATGGGAATTGACGTCGTGAGGTTGGATGGAACTACCAGGCCATCCAGTCAGCAATTAGATGATGCGAATCTTGTTATTGCTATCTACGAGTCGTTCCTCTCAGCAATCATGGCAAACCAGCTATGGACAAAGGATCTCGATCTGGCGGTAATTGATGAGCTTACGGAGCTTGATGGGGGACAGCGAACCCTTCGAGCGCGGTATCTCGGAAACGATCGTAGTACCAGGCTAGATTGTCTCATCGCGATTCTCAGAAATCAAGCCAATCTAGTTACACTTTCTGCAAGGTTTGGGGGTACTCAGAAATCAGCAAAATGGATAGAAGCTGCAGTTTTTCACCCTGATAGAGTTGTCAGGCCAGAGGAATTCATTGCCAGCAGAGATGGTGAGTTTCTTAGTATAGAAAGCAGCGACAGCTCACAGCAGTGGAATGTAAAATGTGAAGATAATATAGAAGGAATACTGGAATATGCAGAGGAATACAAAGAGGAATCAATTCTAATTGTGGTTGGCTCGAGGGAAAGAACAGAGCGAATCGCCACCAGACTGGCTAACGGATATCCTAGGGAGATTCAATCTGAAATAGTCGATATGATAGTTGGTAAAGACAAGAAGATGCCAATTGCTCAACGGCTCAAAGAAGTGCTTGCAAAGGGTATTGCGTTCCATCACGCGGGTCTTGCTTCAGATATTAGATGGAGACTGGAACGGAGTATAAAGGAGAGAGAAGTTCGAACAATAGTATCAACAACCGGTATCACTGCCGGCATGAGTTTCCCCATTGATGTGATTATCATCGTGTTCGATAAATCTACATTTTACATCGCATCTAGACCACAATACTTGCAGATTGCCGGCAGAATAGGTGAATACCACCTTGTTGAGGACGGCGGGGTCGTGTATCTCGTTCATGAAGAGCCAACAAAGGAGTTGGAGGATCAAGAAAGCTTACGATGGAAACTGTTGTTGACGCCTCTAGAGCAAATCGAACCTTCTGAAATGTATCCGTCGCTCATGCTCGGCCTCATTGCTATGTCTGCCATGAATCTTCTGGAATTTACAAAACAGGACATCCGACACGAGTTCCTCTCATTAGTAAAACGGACTCTCAAGTATTTCCTGAATGAAGATTATCTTGACACGATGGAGCAAAGATTCGAT
>WJIL01000055.1 GCA_014730275.1 Candidatus Lokiarchaeota archaeon
AGCTTATTCTTTGCAACCACTGTCATTGCAGTGATGATTGGAGGAATCATGTATTTCAATCTCCTTAGCTGGAGCTTATTCTTTGCAACCTTACAGAAATCCCCTCTAATCAATGTTTTTGCTATCCACGGATCATGATCACCTCAAAAGCTTCGAGTTTCTATTTTGAGGGGTACCCTTTAAGAAGAAACTCGAAACTAGATAAGCAAGGAGAGAGCCGTAACACCTTGGTTCCAGCACTATGCTACCTGCCTTGACATATATCTCGATGGGAAAGTCCATAGAGGAAACTTAACGTTTTTTGAGAGCAAAAAGAAACAACGGGTTCACCACGGTATCCGAATGAACATGAGTGTACATTATGGTAGCACATAACGACGATTGCAGGTCTCTCCAAGCGTTCCCATTTTTATCCAATATTTTCCGTAACCGGAAAGAGGGGGGAAACTCGAAGCACAAATTACCTAATCACAGCTTTGCGAAGTTTCTGGAAACGCCTGTTCCATTCGAAGCCCTCATTGGCTTGTTTCATCAGCCCTAAACTCTCTGTTTAGAGCCGCCTGTAAACCAATTCGAATTACTTCTTTCATGAAGCTATCACATGTATGGAGATACCGTCGACAGTCAGCAGAACAATCGATTCCGGAGCAAAGACTCAGCAGTCCTCATCCCGGTTGTGTCCGCAGACTCTATCGACCATGAAAGGGTATGACTATCGTTGGTTCTATGGTCATCCGATCCCGTTCGTACGGTATCAAGACAGGGTTGGGGAAGGAGCATTCCCGCTATTCGGGTATCAGAACCTTCGCTTTCTTTCTACCAAATACTGTACGAATTGCCAAGCTATACTGACAGGCCCAGACGATATGTGCGGAGATTGCAGAGAGTCCCCACTTTTTCGCAGGCTTCGCTGCATCCTTGATGGTCCAGGAGTACCGTTTGGTAAGCAATGCACGGGCGATAACCCGGCATGTGATTTACAACCCTGGGCCGACGCAATTTGTTATACCGATTGGATGCTCTACGTTGTATCTGTTTTCGGCTTGGTCAAGGTAGGAATCTCCAGAAGAGAGAAGGGGAATTGCAGTGTCGGGTTCACACAACGAATTATCAGCCAAGGTGCAGGAGAGTGGATTGCCTTTGGACCGCTCCGTGACATGGAAACAGCTCAGAGGACCGAGGACGAGCTGAGTAATGATTTGTCTCTTACTCAACGAGTTACATCAGCAGAGAAGTGGAACTACATAAACTACGGAAAAGAAGATGTCCCGCTGCCACGGGAAGAAGTTCTACGGTGGACCGAGAATCAGGGGATCCCGCTCTACATGGAGGGGAGCTTTGCCGAATATTTCACTTCCATGCCGGACAACCCCTATCCAGTGTTTGGCACAGTCAAAGACGGCGTTCAGGGTAGTCTATGCTGGTCGAGGGGCTCGATAGCAGTCTTCGAGCATAATGGCAATCGAACAGCATACGATCTTGCTGAGTTGGCAGGTCTCTCCACGGTGGGTGGTCTATGATGAGTTTGGTACTTGATGAGCATGGCGTGTTTTTGGGTAAGCGAGGTCGGTCATTGTATGTTAAAACACCAGATGGAACGAAGAGCAGACGTTCGACCTACAACCTTAATGAAGTCGTTGTGACATGCAGATGCACCATCAGCTCTTCTGCAATCAGGCTGCTTGCTCAGAATGGGATACCGGTTGTGTATGTTAGTCGAGGCAAACCGTACGCCCTCCTGCACCCCTTCTTCAATCACGGGACGGTTCACACTAGACGGGAGCAGCTAGCTGCCTTTCGTGACAGCCGAGGTATACACTTAGCAAAGAGATTCGTGCAAGGGGCGATGGTCAACAAAGAGAGGCTTCTGAAGTATCTAGGAGGAAATCGCGAAGACACAAGCCCGAACGAGGCGGCCAGACTTTCAAAAATAGCAGGGAGAATCAATGAGCTTGTAGAGAAGCTCGATAAGGACTGGGATACACTATCAACTGCAAGAAATCAGTTGATGGGTATTGAGGCTAGGGCCGCGAAATACTACTTCAAAGGATTGCAGTTGATTGTTCCCGACGAGTTCAACTTCGAGGCAAGAGAACGGCGGCCGGCAAAAGATCCCGTCAACTCGATGCTTTCCTACGGCTATGCGGTCCTCTACAGCAGAGCACTGATTGCCATCGCAGCGTGTGGATTGGAACCGTTTGCGGGTTTTCTCCACACCGACAGATCTGGTAAACCATCACTCGTTCTAGATATGGTAGAAGAATTCCGTCAAGTCGCAGTGGACAGAACAATCATCCGTCTTATCACCCACCAGCAGGTTGAACCCGATTCGTTTCATCTTGAAGGCGGTGCAGTCATGATGGATGATGAAACCAGACGAACACTGTTGAGAGAACTCCTTGAAGGTATGAATGGAGAGGTTCGCTGTGAAGGTAACAAGAAACGCAAGCTCAACCGAGTCATAATGAGACAGAGTCGGAAGCTCGTCAGATTCCTCATCGGGAAGAGCAACACCTACGAGCCATACGAGTTCAGGTGGTAACGAAATGAAGCAGATCATCGTGTATGATATTTCCAACGATCGATTGCGAGAGCGGGTATGTCATACAGTGCAGGATTATGGATTCAAACGGCTTCAGTACAGCGTATACAAAGGCTCCAGGTCCAGAAATACACTTGAAGCGCTCTCCATTGAGATTCAGGATATCCTAGGTGATGAGGAGGCTGATGTGAGGTTCTACCTGATTTGTGATAAGTGCCTTGAGAAAACCATGGTCGTATCAAAGAAGGGAATCGATGACATTTCAGAGGTGATGTTTCCATGCAGAGCGAGCTAGAATCCCAGATAGTCAAACAACTGCGACCTGTTTTCACACCCGAAGATGTGCGGCAGTTTGTTTACTGTCCCCGTATCATCTATTTCAGATATGTCCTGAAATGCAGACCTGGTCCCTCCGTGAAGATGCGGAAAGGCGCAGAGAAACACGAAGACTGGAGGAACCGACAAATACGACAGGGCAAGAACATGGACAGGTACTTCAGTATCTACCTTGAGGACCGCTCGGTTGGTCTGAAAGGATTGCTGGATGCGGTGGATTACGATGGCGAGACTGCAAGGCCGGTCGAGATGAAAACCGGAAGAGCACCGGAGGGGGGAATCTTCGAAAACCACCGAGCGCAGGTTGTCGCAGAATGCTTGCTTGTAGAATACGCTTTGGGTGCTGATTCGGACATGGGCATCCTCGTGTATGAGGACGCGGACCTCGAAATCAAGGTCGACCTCAATAACCCGCAAAGATCTTGGGTGCACACGCTCCTACAGAAGATGAGGGAACTCGTGATAACGGAATACTTGCCGAGGCCAACCAGAAACGAACGAAAGTGCACAGACTGCGAATTTTGGGCGTATTGCCAACGAACATGAGAGACTGAACGTCTTTTCTATGCATAAATACTCGCAGGCGCTTCGCATTGAAATCAGGATAACAATCTCCCTAACTGGAGCTTATCTTTTGCAACTAAACATGTTTCCTAGATGGGGTGTTGGTACTTCTTCTTCGTTTCAATCTCCCTAACTGGAGCTTATCTTTTGCAACCTTACAGAAACCCCCTCTAATCAATGTTTTTGCCGCCTAGGTGGATCAACCCATTTGAAAGCTTCGAGTTTCTATCCAGAGGGGTATCCTTTAAGAAGAAACTCGAAACCAGATAAGCAAGGAGA
>WJIL01000056.1 GCA_014730275.1 Candidatus Lokiarchaeota archaeon
ATACACTGAAACAATCAACACCTTTGTTAAGATTCATACCGATGATGGATTAGTAGGACTAGGAGAGGCTTCTCCATCCCCCGCGTTCACAGGCGAAAGTGTGGGTTCAATCCACGACGCCGTGAAACTCATTGGGAGCAAGATAATCGGCGAGGACCCCTTTGACATTGGCAAGATACATGGCATTATGGACAAGTTTATCCTCTATAATAGATCGGCTAAGTGTGCAATTGACGAGGCTCTCTATGATATCATGGGCCGTGCGTCTGATATACCAATCTACGACCTCATTGGAGGCTCATACAGAGATGAGTTCTCCACTCAGCGGGCAATCCCGATTCTAGAGCCTGATGAAATGGCAAAGATGGCTGTGAAGCTAGTGGGCGAAGGCTACACCGTATTTGAAGTCAAGGTTGGTCTTGATCCCAAGAAGGATGTAAACAGAGTTGTTGCAATTGAAGATGCTATTGGTGACAAGGCAACCTTGATAGTAGATGCCAACTGTGGTTGGGATCCCATGGATGCAGTCAATGTCCTGAAGCAGATTGAGCATTACACCAACATACTAGCGGAACAACCAACGAGATCTCTTGATGGTCTGGCATGGATTAGGGACAAGATTAGCATCCCGATAATCGCTGATGAGAGCCTGTTCACCCCGGAGGACGCTCTGCAAATCATCAAGAAAGATGCTGCTGATATAATGAGCATGAAGCTCCTGAAGGCGGGAGGCTTCTATGAATGCCTTAAGATTCGCGCCATATGCGATACTGCAGGAATCCCATACCGGATAGATGACATGGCCGTGACAAAAGTCGGCAACACAGCAAGTGCTCATCTGGCATGGAGCTCAAAGGACATCGTGGGTTGTGGCGTTGCCCAACACTTCTTCCTGACCAAGAAGCTAAAGATTCTCAAATCTGGCGGAGTAAATATAGCTGACGGAATGGCAGTTGCGCCGGACGGTCCTGGCCTTGGACTGGAAGTGGATGATGAAGTCTTGGGAGAGCCCGACTTCACTGTCGAGTAGACCCCCCATCCCACAATACAGAGTGGAGGATGATTCCCTGTGGAGAAGCTGGATAATACCATGAACGATCTTGAGAATGCTTTTAAAGACCTGAAGGAGTTCCTACATAGAGTAAGATATGAAACGCCTAGGGAGAAGACCCTGAGCTATGTCATACTCTTCGCTGGGTTACTCATCTTCCCCAACTTCCTTGGCGTCTATCCTGTGCACGTGTTGAATGTTGCACTGTACTACATTGCGATTGTGAGTACATGGAATCTGCTTGCAGGATATACTGGTATCTTCTCATTGGCCCAAGCAGCAATGTCTGCTACAGGATCATATACGACTGCGCTACTCGCGAGATACTATGGGATCCATCCTGTTATGGGAATCATCCTCGGAGGTTTTGTTGCAGCACTGATTAGCTACTCAATTGGAACCATTACTCTAGGCATGCGGGGGATTTATTTGGCCCTGTCAACCTGGGCTTTTGCTGGTTCTGCAAGGCTTCTCATATCGATTAACTATGAGATTACGAGGGGGGACCTCGGTCTACCTGTCAACTATTTGTACGGTGTCATCCCCGGCTCTGCGCCTATGCTCTACTACTACACAACGCTTGCACTAACAATAGTGACTCTATTGGCAATATACCGCATAATTCACTCCCGGACAGGCTTGTTCCTCCAAGCGATACGGGAAGATACCATCGCTGCAGAAGTTGCTGGAGTAGATACTGTCAAGTACAAGAAGCGCATTTTCATCCTGTCCGGTTTCATCGCCGGAATCTTCGGTGCCTACTATGCGCACTTTATTGGTGTCATCAGCCCTAGTCTGTTCAAGTTCGGAGAAATGGCGCTGATTATTATCATGACAATAATGGGTGGCTACGGTACTTTCGTTGGTCCAATCATTGGAGCCACTGTCATAGAATTGTTGACCGAGTACCTTCGAGAGTTTGAGGAACTCAGGATGGTTATGTACGGAGTGATTGTCCTTATCATGATGAGAACATTCAGAGATGGAATCTGGGGCATCCTCCAAGATGTCCGTGACAGAATAAGTGGTGAAAGCAAGGCAAAGACAGTCTATGAGAAGCACCTAGAAACCGAGCAATTTGGTGGCGAGAATGGTTGAGATTGCTAGTGGACGTAACAATTACGGCCAGTTCTTGGGAATAATTATGTTAAAAACCTCTTTCACAAGAATACCTGGAGACATAGGAAACGCATCAACTTTCGACTTTCCAGTCCGCTACAAGGTCATTGAGGAGGCAACACCAATCAGGGTTGTCGATGAGGCTGATCGAGCTTTGCTTCCTCACTTCATTGCCGCTGCAAGAGATTTAGAGGCTGAAGGCGTCAGGGCAACAACCACATCCTGTGGGTTTATGGCTCTCTTTCAGAACGAGCTAGCCAATGCTGTGGATATTCCGGTCTTTACATCAAGCCTACTGCAAGTCCCTCTTGCATGTCGAATGCTACGTGAGGGAAAGAGAGTAGGAATAGTAACTGGTAACTCAAAGGCATTGACAGAGGACCATCTTGGTGCAGTAGGCATAACAGATTCGATGCCTATCGCTATTGTAGGTATGGAACACCAAGAAGATTTCACAGAAGCGATAGGAGAGCACCTGAAGCGGCCAGTTGACCCAAAGAGAATCGAGAAGATCATGATCTCTGTTTGCAGAAATCTGAAGAAGAAAGAGAATCTCGGTGCTATTGTATTTGAATGCACCAATCTCTCGCCCTATGCTAAGGCAGTCCAAGACGAGGTAGGATTGCCTGTTTATGACATAACAACACTGTGCAATTACGCCTATAGCGTCACATTCAGAAGCAGGTTCGAAGGCTTTCTTTGAATACAGAGTTCCAGATAATAGGTGCTGTCACGATGACTCAGAAGATAACAGTCTGTGGGGGAGGAAATGGATCACACGCCATGGCTGGCGACCTCTCTCTCAGGGGATACAAGGTCACCCTGTTTGAGCATCCAAAGTTCAGACAGAACATCGAGAAAGTGCTTCAGACTATGACAATCGAAGTTGTCGGTGAGATAGAAGGAACTGCCAATCTAGAGGGAGTTACTGTGAGCCCAAAGGAGGCTGTTGAGGACGCGAATACCATTCTCCTTCCAATTCCTACCTACGCCCAAGAACCCTTCTTTGATTTGATGATGCCCTTCTTCAAGGAAGACCAACGGGTCATCATGACAACAGGCAACTATGGCTCCATCATCCTGGGCAATTTTTTGAATACTAGGCGAAATATCCAGATGGTTGTCGGCGAAACCAGTACATTGCCCTACATTGCACGGATGATGGGACCCGGCAAGGTCCGAGTGATTAAGGACCAGAAGAAGTTCTTTGCATCGGCATTTCCTGCTGAACATAATCAAGATGTTATCCAGGAGCTTGATTCGCTATACAAGAACGTTGCTATTCCCACTAGAGATTCTGTCGAAACAGCTCTGAATAATCTGAATCCCGTTGCTCATCCAGCTGGTCTGTTGCTGAACGCTGGAAAGATAGAATCTGCGGAGATAGAAGGTGAGGACTACTACCTGTACCGAGAGGGGATTTCTCCATCGGTGGCACGGGTGATTGAAACAGTCAATGCAGAACGGTTGAAAACTGCCACAGCACTCGGGTATTCTGCCAAGAGCCTCTGCGAAGAGGATACAG
>WJIL01000057.1 GCA_014730275.1 Candidatus Lokiarchaeota archaeon
GAGAATACTCAGGCGCTATTGTCCCGGATTCAAGCTGCACGTGAAAAAGAAAGGTGGCAAGAGAAAGCCCGTCAAACTTGAGGGGGATATCAAGATTCGCAACGGGCGGTACGGCTTGAAGATCGTCATTCCCGATAAGTATCCATACACCATGCCGCGAATCCGTTCTTCTGGTTGGAACCCTTCTGATGCTCCACACAGATACAGCGACGGAAGCCTCTGTATAATGCAGTCCAAGCAATGGAATATCTCGTATTCTCTTGCATTGGTGGTCAAGAAAGCGACACTATGGATCCACAAGTATCTCAAATGGAAACGTACACGAAGGTGGCCAGGGAGGGCACAGGATTGAGGTGATTAGCCATGGACTATGACAGAATCAACTACATACTCTCCCCAGAGGAGCTCCAAGACAAACGCATCCTGATTGTAGGTGTAGGCAGTGGTGGGGCCCCAATAGTACAGCACCTCACAATGAATGGGATTCAACATTGGACGCTGTTTGATCCAGACACTTTCGATGAAGTGAATCTGGTAAAGCATCCAGCCAGACGCAAGGAACTCGGACAGTTGAAAGTCCATATCATGAGTGAATGGATTACAGATAGGAACCCGAGTGCAAACGTAAGAGATTATCCAGTCGACATAATGGAAAGCCCCGACTTTGAAATGGAAGTGGAAGAAGCAGACTTTGTTCTTTCGGCCTCCGATAGTTTCCCCGTCAGACAATATGTTAATCGAGTCTGTGTCAACAAGTCAACTAGTTGCGTTACAGCGAATGTTTTTCGGACAGGGGTAGGTGGGGAAATCTACTCGTATATCCCGGAGGAAACAGGTTGCTTCCAGTGCCTGTGCTTGGTGAGCGCGAAGCAAGGCTGGAATGATATCGAGGATTCCATCGAAATCACAGATGATGAGAAGGAGAAGATCTACGGACTCAATCAAGAGGAGTACAAAGCATCAGGCCTCTCCATGGACATTGCAATCATTTCAGCTATAGCCGCGAAGCGAGCGCTCCGTCTTTTGCTTGAGAACCCAAATCCTCGATTCTATCCACAAGATAAGGCCAATTACGTGGTCTTCTACTTGCGAAAAACAGGCGACAATCCAGGTTTGTCCAGCCAGAGGTATTTCATCTCCCAGCAGGAGGATTGTTTCTGCGGAGCAGATTGACATCGCTTTGCGTTGTCAAATGCAGGCCTACACGAGACCAGCAACTTATGGAGGAAATTGAAACATGATGAGAAGCAATAGAAAGCCAATCTATCTCGGTGAAAGAATGGAACTGAAAACAATCCTTGGATTATCAGAAATAGTGGTTGGGCGCAAGCTTCTGGAGAGGATTCTGAAAGCGATAAGAGAAACATCAGACGTGGAAGAGGGCGGCGTCCTCATCGGTTATCTGGAGCAAGAACAGCCGAGCTCGCTACCGTCACATGAATTCAGCTCGAAGAGAATGGAAGCAGTGAACTTTATCACAAGCGGTCCAAGGGCAAGAAAGTCAGCGTGTAGCCTACATTCAGACCTAGATTACCAGGAAGCTAAATTCCAGTCCCTCTATCAGATAGATGACAATCTCCAGCATCTGGGAAGCTGGCACAGTCATAGCCCAAACGGCCTTAGCACTCTCAGTCATGGAGACATTCGATCATACAGGAACATCCTGTCCTCACCTAGGCACAAACATGACTACTATCTTTCTTTGCTCGCCATCGATGTTCCACAGTCATTTCAGGAGTTCTTGGCTAGTCCTTCGAGATTCATGAAAATCTTTGTTCTCTTCAAAGGATTTCCGACACGCGCATTCGAAGTCGGCTGGGAATGCATAACTGTTCAGACCGTTGATAACACCTTCTCAAGATATTTGGCTCCTGTAAGCTTTGAATCTGAGTCAGCCAGAACTCAGGAGAGATACGACGAAAGAAGACCGTGGTATAAGACACAAGAAGGCAAAAGAACACTAAAACAAGATACTCGTTTCTTCAATTGCATCGAACAAGAGATGCTAGGTCTTGAGCGGGGGGCCGTGTATAGGCGAAACCAAAGTGGGGTCCCTTATCTCGTGCGGACGTTCAGCTACTACAACATCAACCTAGAGTATCACTATCCAAGTCTTAGCGGTCGGCAAGGAGTGTCTATGATTGCAATCCCAGAAAACAAGGGTAACAAGTCCGCGTCAGGAGATCCTTCAATCAGGATATCCGTCAAGCCACTAGCCGTTAGATTTCGCTTCATCCAGCTTTTCATTGACAATGTCAAGAAGCTAGCTATGATGGAAGAGATAGACCTACCCTAATAGTTTCCTCTGGAACTGCAACTGTTGCAGCTTAGTTTTCCACTTTCACGCTTCTATCCTATTAGTATACCATCCATACCAAGTATTGCGTGTTTCATAATGACTGTCTCGGAGACCATCTTCAACGGGGAGAGCGATGCAGTGCTTGTAGGGCAGGGAGATGTACCAATCCAGAGACTTCGCATGAACATTACGGAATACTGCAATTTCAACTGTTTCTTCTGTCACAATGAAGGGTTGTCCGCACAAGAAACCCAGAACATGAGCGTCTCCGAGATTGCAAATCTTGTTCGTGTTGCTGCGAATCTGGGCATAACCGAGGTCAAATTGCTTGGCGGCGAAGCGCTCATGCGTCCTGATTTGGAAGAGATTGTCTCGGCGATTTCACCCTTTGTAGACGAGGTCTCCTTGACGACAAATGGATGCGGATTTGTATCTAGGGCTGAGAATCTGCAGCAGGCAGGACTGGACAGGGTAAACATCAGCCTTCACTCTACCAATGCAAGAACATTTGAAAGGATAACCAACGTTGATGCACGCGATAGGGTCATCGACGCAATCCAAACAGCTATTGAGCTTGGTCTTGAGCCAGTGAAACTCGACAGGGTCATGCTTCGTGGCATCAATGTGGCAGACACGTTTGGTTATCTCGACTGGTGTGTAGATATGGAAGTAGATGTGAAATTGCTCGAGCTCTCTCCTTCTTCAACAGTCTCTAGTGAGGAGTTCCGTTCGCTCTTTCTCAACCTCAATGACTATAGAGAGGAAATCATCAACTACAGCCAGAGTAGAGGATGGACATTCGATAGTACCGGCGACGGATACGTGATACACACAGACAGCGGGGACATGACAGTTGAACTGTTGCGGCTATGCAATGACACTTCAACCTGCACAGCTCGTGGCAGTTTGCAGGTGACTGCCGATGGCCATCTGAAACCATGCTTCTGGCGTAACGATAACCTCGTTGCCTGCCGAGAAGCATTGAGAGAAGGTAACGATGCTGCAATCGAAGAAGCCCTGAGAACAGCGGCTTCTAGGGTACGGAGTACCTGCAATTTCTTCGAGCGGTAGGAGGAGAGACACCATGTCAATCCAATCACCACAATCAGCATTCATCTCCAAGTATCTAGTGGGTAAACCGTTTAATACTATCATCCAATTGCAAGAACAGACTGTATGGAGGTTGTGAGGTCTTGGCGTCATATTTCATGATGGTCGGTGTAACTCCACAAGCGTGCGCAAATTCATTGGCATGGTACCTCAGACTAGGGATGGAACCAGAGATATCCGATGTCTATTTCATGACATCGCAAGATGAAGGAGAACCCTCTGAAGAAGGCAAGCAGTACATCAAAGAAGTGCATAAGCTCAGCAAGGAAATAGCACCTAGATTGGCTGCGGAAGCTTTTGAGAAAATCACATTCGACACGGAAGACATCATCTGGATCCCTGAAGCAGATCTTCCTGTTGCAACACGGCTCATTGCAGAAGGAATCCTAGACAGGTGCCCGGATGACGAGATTGTGATTGATATCACCGCGGGTCGAAAGATTATGGCCAGCAGTGCAGTGGTCGCAGCATTGCACCTCTATCACAGCTGCGACATCGATGTCAAATTGACGTATTATCTGCTCAAGGAGTTCAGCAGGCAGAATCTCAAGAAGAAGGCCTATGAATTAGGTTTGGATGAGGCTGAGACAATCATGATCGACATTGATGATTTGGACGCAGAGCTCAGAGAAATCCCGGTGAAACAAGATGAAACCTAAAACCCTCACAGATGTCATGAACACTCTCTACTCCGAGAGCAGGATCTGGAACATCCGTGGATGGAATGAATCCAACGGTCGAGCTATTCAGCTGTCTCTCGACTTCGACGCCAAGAAAATCAATCGTGAACAGGAAATCTCGACAATGGACATCGCGCAGATTGCCTGGCGCGCCGGCATGATTCCTTCAAAAAATGATGATGAGTTGACCGGCTGCATAGATGAAGCTCTGGAGAATCCTGGAAACAGGACAGTTGCCATTTCTCTTGATACTAACCTAGTAATCGCACGGTTCTATCCAAACTATATGCGGATGCACCATCCTCAACCATATGACTACGTACCACATTTCTTGGTTGTTCCTGCGGGAGTAGACCACGAGCTACACTACCAGATGAGCAACACGTTTCGGAGGGGAGATCCATTCCTTGCAGCGATGGAGGACGAGTACAAGAGAGATTCAGAGTCCTATAGACTCCTCACGGGCCAGTACACGGAACCCGATATTCAAAGTAATAGAGAACCGCTTCTCCGGGTCGCTTCGAAAAGGGGTAGAATTGGTATCAAGGGCTTACGAGAAATGAGACGCCTTCAGGAGGAACATCGAGTTATCATAAGTATGCCTGCTCATCTTTACTATTCAGAACGGATTCAATCGGAAGGCAAATTCGTCGATGCGATTTTTGACAGTCTTATCCGGTATGAAACGCAATTCTTGCAAAAGAACACCAACTCGAGGATCATATTTCTTACAGCAGACAAGCACCAGTACAACAGCGCGACGAATGATGGAATGGAATGCCGATACGTCAAGCAGCCAACAAGCGGGAGCGCGTGGAGCGTAATCGAGAAGTCTAGGTTCACTACCTCATATATGGGAAAATTCCTCGAAGAGATGTGCGTCTATTCGCCGTATATAGAAGTAACGGCAGGAGACATGAAAGTGTACTTGGCAAGCGCGTGGGAAGCAATGGGGCATGAGGAAAGCAGGCTAGGGAAGCTCAAGTGTATCATCGATGGGAGCCTCTTGACCTTGGATATTGGGTGATGATCTGTCTCGCTTCGTGATGACAACCTAATAGTGATTGACTCGCCAAGTCTCGATTGCCAGCACAAGCTTCCTGACATCGCGCAACAATCGTCGAGCATTCTTCTTGTCAACACTTCTGCCACTGGAATGGGCGGCCTTGTTTCTATTTCTTCTCACATCATGAGCACTATCCCATAGCTGTTTGAACTGGGAATTACTCATACCAAGCTTTCCACCGTTGAAATACTCCTGGGCGGTCTTCATATCTCTGCCCAGACCACCGCCAAAATGGCGTCTCCACATAGTCAGTCGCGTCCAAAGCGAGAAACGGTGTCTACTCCCTTCTATCCCCTTCAGAGCTTTCTCAATGCTTTTGGCGAGAGCTATGTAAAAGCCTTTCCAATCTTTGTGGTTTAGCTTGTTTTCTGCCTGTCCTAATAATGATTTATCAATACTATTTCCGGGATCCCTACATTTGTGCGCATTCCTAGGTATATCAGGAACTAGAAACTTGGGCGCTTTCACTAATGAGTGGAATAGAATTACATTCAGCAGTATGCCAAAAACAAGGTCCGCTGGCAGTCCGTCATTCAACCCGTATCCGAGTATGCCGAGTGTTGTGAACAGGGGAATCAAGGCAATTACTAGATTCAATCTGCGCAGGTCTTCGTGTCGTCTGTAATCCGTGCCTAGATAGATCATCAGCACTACGTAGATTAGTCCGAATATCAGAGCCAGGTAGAACAGGTACTCTAGCCAGGGAAGTGTTGCTAGCTGTGCCAAAGTACACGGTCCTAGAAGAACATAGCAGAGTATTGGACCAATTGAACCTATTACCGCTTCGCCTGTAACAAAGAAGACCCATGCTACTGTGAGATCATCGCCCACATGACTACCCCAACACTTTCTCTTTTTGGGGAATAATAAGGGATTCCCGTATCGCCCCCGTTCTTCTGTAATCTAGAACTGCCATTCCATCGCGTCATCTTCGAAAGCTTATGGAGCAGAGCTGTTCTGAGGGCACGATTCCTATTCGCTTCGCATAGGGTGAAACTTTCCACCTATCCCCTTAAGTGATTAGCAATCGTCTCCTTCTCACAGGTGGTATGAATAACATGGGTGACGAAGATGTCGTGTTTATTGACGAAGAGGGCAATGTGATAGAATCAAACGTCGTTGATGAATCTACTGACAAGGAGAAGGGTGCAACAACAGCAATCAGGGACAACCTGGGCGAGTTCGAAGAGAATCTCTAGTGTGCAGATACTGTTTCTCTTCGTGCTACCCCCTTCTTGATATCATAAACGTATGAGGGGAATCCCAATCGGTCAACGTAGTCCGATTGTATTCATCTCGCCAAATAGTGGCTGAGAAAACTCGAGGTGGAGGGAGGGAAGGATGCTTGATTACGGAACGGACTACACACAAAGGGGAAAGGTCTACGGTTTCTTGATTTCGTTTCTGGTTAGCTGGGCTCTTCGATCATCCCCGGTTATCCTTACGTATCTCCTAGACTATTCTCTGCTGATTCTATACGTCTTCCCATTTTGGCTGGGATTTGACCTGCTGCTCATTTCAGTGTTTGCGGTCTACGGATGGTTCGGTGTGGGGTTGGCCGTTCTGTTTGATGCGTATCTCCGTCCCACCCTGACTATGGAACCTTTGCTTTTTGCCTTGTCAGAGCTGATAATCATATCATTGCTTATCATCAGCCATTCTCGGTTGTGGTACAATCGTATCAGCTCGAAAGTGGGTTCACTGATTGCAGCTGTAGCTATTCCGTTCTCCTCTGCACTCGTCTTATTCTGTGGACTAGTGTATGTCCTAGACATGTCCGTCTCCCCGTCCGACTGGTCCAGTCTGGCTCTAATTTGGATTGGTTCTTTCCTATCCCTCTGCGTGCTTTCTCCGTTATCCTTGAGGGTATTCGAATTACGTCACAGTACTGTCCGTCCATGGTGTTCAGCATGGCTCATGATGCTCCTAACAGGTGATTCGGGAAGAAGATCGAGACGGATGGGTGATGCAAATGGTAGACATTCACAAAGCCAGAGAGATGCCCGTAATGAAGAACCCAATGTCGTTGTTCTATGTGATCGTTGTCATGGCGAGAACAACTTGTCAAGGGATACATGCAGACACTGCGGGGTGAATCTGTGACATACAAGGGTGATACAGCCGCCATGAAAGGAGTATGGGGTTAAACTTTCAGAGCAACGTTTCAAGTATACAGGATACCACAGGTTAGGTCAGGACAGCGAAGCAGAGCTAGATGCCTGAACTCTAGCACCTAGATTGAGGGAAGCCTATGAGCACAAGCAAAGTTACCCTATATGTCACTGAGTTTGGAGCTACACTGAGAAAGCGGGGAAATAGATTTCTTGTCCTAGAAGAGGGTGGTGACAAGCAGGAGATAGCAGCGTGTGATGTGAACCGGATCATCGTTCCAACGCGAGGATCAAGCATTTCTACCGACGCTATTTTCCTTGCATTAGAAAACAGAATCCCTGTTCTGATGGCTCACCGAAATGGGAAACCAGTAGGAAGAATTGCTAGCCTCCTTGAGCACGGTACTACAGCTCTTCGGCAAGCACAGTATGAAGCGATTTCAAACGAAGTAGGTAGGGGTATTGCCAGGAAATTCATCATGGGGAAAATCATCAATCAGAGTGGCCTACTCGCACGTAGAGCTCTCAATCGAAAGGAGAGCAGTCCCCTCTTGGCAAAAGAGCTTGACAGTATCGTTAGCAAAATGCGCGGCATACTTAACACGGTTGAGTCTTTGTCTGATTCAGAGGTTTCTAGGGATAGCCTCCGAGGAGCAGAGGGTAGCGCTGCATCTCTTTACTGGTCCGGCATTGCGAAAATCATACCTGAACGATATTCCTTCGAGGAGCGCGAAACCCGCGGAGCCAAAGACCTTGTGAATTCTATGCTGAACTATGGGTATGCTATTCTGCGTAGTGAGGTCCTTGTGGCTGTTACGGAGGTGGGTCTCGATCCCTTTGCCGGGTTCCTGCATTCTCCTCGGCCAGGCCGTCCTTCGTGTATCCTTGATGCTATGGAAGAGATGAGACCTGTCGCGGTTGATGCACCACTTCTTAACCTGCTTGTGAGAAAACAGATTCCAGTGTATGAATCTCAGGCAGAGGGCAGACTGGACAAGACCACACGGCAAACCATCGTGGAGTCACTAACTGAAAAGCTGGAATCTGAAGTCGTTTATGGTGAGGAACGAACCACCTTGCGCCGAGTCATTGCAAAACAAGCACAGCTCCTTGCATCAAGCCTTAGGTCGCCCCAACAAGATTTCAGCTATTACAAAGCACGGTGGTGATTTCATGCGCTTGATATCGATATACGACATTTCTGGTGATTCTTTGAGAAACAAGGTGGCTAACCGACTGAAGGACTATGGAATGAAACGTATTCAGTATAGCGCCTTCTATGGCAATCTGTCAGTCCAACAACGAGAGGAATTGCATGAATATCTGGAGAACCTACTCGAACAAGGGGAGGAAACAGACTCCATTCTCTTCTTCCCCATCTGCAGTGACTGCTTTCAGAAATCATCCAGTATTGGCCAAGTCGACCTGGTAACACTTGAGGAGCTCAAACTCATTTTTGTGTAGAGTGATGAAATAATCGGAAAAGAAAATCATCGCGCGTGTTATAGGAGGATCGTAGAGAATTGAACTCGGACACATATTCTGATTATTGATAGAAAGCATCCGGAAAATAGCATAAAGAAGCTGCGACCTCCCAATTCCGTTTCTATCGGATTATGC
>WJIL01000058.1 GCA_014730275.1 Candidatus Lokiarchaeota archaeon
GAACGCAATTGAGTCTTGCATTGATAACGCAGGATGTTAGTCTTGCTCAGGATGCTCTGGATCTGAATGAACAGCGGGCAGTAGACTCACGATATGAAATTGCAGTTTTCAGGCTGAACAACCAGGGAGAGCTGGAGCCTTGGAGATTTCAGAGGAAACTAGATGATAATAGACTGGAAGGTATTGACCGAAAGGCAGCTACACGAAAACAGCTCCACGGAAAGCCAGAGATAAAGCTACCCGAACTACCAACTGAACCAACATCTCTGCCTGAGAAGCCTGTGGGGAGAATGAGGGAAGTGAAATCCGGTGAGAAAGTAATAACCGAAAACAATGAAGAAATCAAGCTTGGTGCCAAACTTGGTGGGGGTGCCCAGGGGGCTGTGTATAAGATATCGGATTCACTTGTCTGCAAAATCTACCAACCACACTATCTTACCAAGCGAAGATTGCACAAGCTCAAGCTGATGACCGAGTACGATATTGACATTGAGGGAGTTTGTTGGCCAAGGGATTTGGTATATGATCAATACAACCAGTTGATTGGCTACATCATGAAACGAGTAGAAGGCAAGGACCTCCGTCATGTGATACTGGGCAGGAAGGTCCTAGAAACATATCCGGACTGGAAGAGAATCAATTTGGTTGAAATAAGTATTGAGATCCTAGAAAAAGCCCAGCAGCTTCACAGAAGGGGGATACTGATTGGCGATGTCAATCTAGATAATATCGTCGTGAAAGGCTCTGATGAGGTTTACTTGGTCGATTTAGACAGTTGCCAAATACGTGATTTTCCTTCTGCTGTTGCACAACCTCCGTTCGTGTCACCTCAGATTTACAAGAAGCTCGAAGGGCGGAATATTCGAAAATTTGGCGAGTTTCTGCGTACCTATGAGGACGAGTACTTCGCTCTTGCTACACTCGTGTTTACCATTCTTCATCCTGGCCAAGCTCCCTATGCGTATCAGGGTGGTGGCTCCCTCGTCGACAATGTGAAGAATGAAAGATTCCCCTACCCATTGGGCGACGAGTCAACAGGAGATGCCCCACTTGGCCCGTGGAGGTTCATCTGGAGCAATCTTCCATACAGAATTAAGGAGATGTTCTACAAGATTTTCGCCGAAGGTGAACGGTTCTCGGCGCAGGTCATGATAAACGAACTGAGGAGATACAAAGAGCACATTAACAACGGCCATCACAGTAACGAAATATTCCCGAAGACCTACAAAATCATAGATCCGGTTGAAGTGAAGTGCTTCTTATGCGGTGCTGTAAGAGAACAGAATCGGCAATTTATTGAATCACTGAAGCAGAAGAACAGGCCCTTTGTCTGCAACGACTGCAAAAGGAAAGGCCGTGCGCCAGTTACTGTGGAATGTTCAGAATGCGGGAAAGAAATCGAAGAGAAATCCATGATTGTTAAGATTCTTGAAAAGCAAGGGAAAGATTACGTATGCGATGAGTGCAGAGCTGGGTGGGAAAAAATCAAAGCCAATTGTTCCATCTGTGGAGCTGAATGTGAAACCTATAAAGGCCTACTGGAGAAGCTGGAAAGCGAGGGCAAGAGTTTCCTCTGTGACGACTGCATGGATGAACTGGAGAAGGTCCCCGTCGAATGCTCTGAGTGTGGTAAGTCGACCAAGGCCACCAAATTACGTCTGAACCAGCTCGAAGAGGAAGGAAAGGACTACGTTTGTGATGAATGTCGAGCGAAGTGGGAGCACGTTCCTGTAACTTGCTCAGAATGTGGGAAGGAATGCCAGGTCATGCTGAAATTCCTTGAAGAGCTGGAAAATGAAGGAAAAAGCTTTGTCTGTGATGAGTGCAGAGAAAAGATCCCTTTGCTATGTACTGAGTGTGGTCACATAAAGAAGGAAATAACCTTACAATTTCTCGAGGAGTTGAAGGCACAGGGTAAAACTTTCGTCTGTGAGGATTGCAGGGAGAAATGGCAAAAAATAGCCCTTCGATGTGCTGAATGTAAGAGGACAAAGACTGAGATAACCCTAGGTTTCTGGATTGAATTGAGGAGCCAAGGGAAGGATTTCGTTTGTAGAAGCTGCAGAGCAAAGTGGGATTCCTAAATACAAATAATGCTTATGAAGAACATTCGTGATTCTTTATCAAGTAGGAGACCCTCGATTGACAAGCGATTATGAACTAAGTGATGAGGACTTCCTTTCAAATCCCTCAACAAGAACACCTGTGTGTTTGACTCTTGACGTTAGTGGATCTATGACTGGCAAACCAATCATCGAACTGCAGAAGGGTGTGAGACTTTTCTTGGAAGAGCTCAAAGCTGATGAATTTGCGCGGCAGTCTGTCGAGATTTGTATCGTCACGTTCAGCAGTGATGTGCAGCAGGTCGTCGAATTCGGGAGTATTGACAAGGTTGAACCACCAGATTTCCTTGTAGGCGGGTGGACTCATATGGGGGCTGGTGTTGATTTAGCTTTAGATCTTCTTATCGAACGAAAGAAACTATACTCTCAGGCAGGAATCTCATACCATCAGCCTTGGATGGTTCTGATGTCGGATGGGAAGCCCCAAAATGAACCTGAAAGCGTGACCCAAAAGGCCGCAAAACGCACGAGAGAACTCATCAATGACAAAAAGCTGGTCATATTTCCTATCGGCGTCGGCCCAGACGCAGATTATGAAGCTTTGTCTCAATTCTCTCCTAAGAAAGAACCATTAAAGCTACAGGGCCTCAAATTCCGTGAATTCTTCGAATGGCTTAGTGAAAGTACAGCTCGCCAATCTCGGTCTCTTCCGGGTGAGGGTGGACGATTACCAACCGAGGAAATCGATACCTGGGCTCAGAAGGGCTGGGACACCTTTCCATAGCTGATGGTGTAGAAGAATAGTCTGGAAGGGAAGTAGCATTGCTTTCGAGGTGGGTTGCTGCAGGAGGCGTACAGCAGGGTAAACACCACACAGCGAAAGGTACGCCCTGCCAGGACTCCATTGCAATACTGCAAAAGAACGGTGTAATGGCTGCCGCTCTGGCTGATGGAGCAGGTTCAGCTTCAAACTCACACATCGGTTCCAGTATTGCCGTCGAAACTGTAACGTGGGAATTGGTGACGGATTTCGAATTCCTTCATGATTCGCCCGAACAAGCTGTCGCTGATTATTTGTCCGAGATGGTTTCGAGGGCTCTGATAACCTACGCCGAACAGCAATCGATTTCTGCAAGCTCGCTTTCTTCGACGTTGTTGTTTGTTGGCATCAAGGAATACGATATGATTATTGGTCATCTTGGAGATGGTGTCATTCTCAGCGTGCAGAAGCAGAAGCCGGGGGTTCTGTCTACTCCAGAACGTGGCGAATTTGCCAATCAGACCTATCTGACAATGTCGAAAGAATGGAAAAAGCATCTCAGAATATCGGTCAAAACTGACACTTCTCTCGATGCGTTGGTACTTATGTCGGATGGTACAGCTGATTCCTTCTATTTGAGAAAGGAAGGTGAAGTCGCTCCTGCTGCAACGAAACTCATCGATTGGTACCGAGATATCAGCTCTTCGGAAATGGATCAAATCGTTAGACATAACCTCCGAGAAAAGATTCGCAAAAAAACACCAGATGATACCTCCCTTCTCATAGTGCAGCAGAAGAAACACACCTCTCTCGAACTCAAATCCAAACCAATGGATTATGTCAAAGAATTCCTTGGAGTTAGAAGGAGGGACGCGCTAACTAATTCGCTCAAGATTCTCAATTACATGGGGAGTGAGATGAGCGTAGAAGATGTAGCTCAGAAGACAGAGCTGGGAGTATCTACGGTCTACCGGCATCTAAGCCGTTTGAACGACTTGGGTTTGTTTACAGCGGAGTAGCATTTGGAGCTGAGATGCCGAAAGATTTTGCTGTTGCTTTCAGAAAGGCGAGGGGGCATCTTGACTTTGGTGAGCTGCTTGGACATCGTTTACAACTCCAGAGTTTACTATGGACATCCGAATTACTCTTTTTAAGCGGTCTTAGTTATTGACATCTAAGTGCAAGTGCTGGTTTTTGTAAGAGAAAACCACGTACGGGAAGATGAAGATGTCAAAGGGACCTGAAACAGCACGCTTACCATGAATCTCATCGCTATGCTAATCTAGGCGTATTGGCGAGTGACTCAGACTATATCAGGTGCTGCAATGACACTGTCTTCTCAGCAGAATATTTGGAAGGTCGGAAAATGTTTTCGAGATGGGTCGGCGCAGGAGCAGTTCAAGAAGGAAAGCGACAAGATGAAGATGGCAAACCGTGTCAAAACAGTGTTGCGGTTCAAAGTGGGAACGGAGTTTTATCTGCGGCACTGGCCGACGGGGCTAGGTCGGCTGAGAACTCACATCTGGGTTCAAGCAAGGCTGTTGAAGTCGCAACGGATTATCTTATAGAAGAATTCGATTCGCTTACCGAGCTTGACTCAGCAGAAATCGCCACCAAGCTTTCTGAGGCACTCGATGCTGCACTAGTCGACTACGCTGATGAAGAATCGGTTGATCCAGAGTCCCTATCATCGACGCTGCTTTTTATCGGTATCAAAAGTGGCACAGTGCTGTTTGGTCGGCTTGGCGGAGGTATCATCCTGGGAACCAAAAATGGTGAGACCGAGTTCGTTTCGCTTTCGGAAACCGACCAGTATGTTGAGAAGGGTCATCTTACCATGCGGGAGGGCTGGGGTGAAAACCTCAAAATCTACTCACGAAATGCATCTTCACTTGATGCTGTGATCCTCATGTCGGAATCAGCTGGCGAATCGCTCTACTTCACCGAAGAAGATGTGGCCCCACCTGCGGTGAAGCTTGCAGACTGGTACCATAACATTCGCTCATCCAAGATGGAGCAGGTCATCAAACACAATCTCGCGGAGACGGTCAGCGAAAACACCTCTGATGATGCTGCACTCACGATAGCACAACGGAAAACCCACAGCTACATCGAGCTCGAGTACATGCCACTTGCTTACGTGAAAGAGTATCTTGGTGTACAGCGGCGAGATGCCGTGAACAACACGCTTGAGCTGCTCAAGCACTGGGAACGTGGGATGTCGGTTCCTGATGTTGCCGAGAAGATGGGGTTGAGCGACTCGACTGTGTACCGTCACATCCATCGTCTGGAGGAGCTCGGGTTCTTCCGGCGTCAATCTGATGTGTAGCATGTTTGGCCGAATGGCATGGTTTCGGTTGTAACACTGCGGTAGAGATTGCTTGACATTTAGTTGTCAGTGCTAGGTGTGATCTACGGGGTCTAGATTCGCTTCGAGTTTCCCCCTTTCTTCTTGTTAGCTTTTACTATCATCTTTGTTTGATGGAAGTGTCTTATAGTCTTGAATGACTACTACTGGCTTATCATATCCTCTTTTTCCTCGTAATCTTTGGCACTATCCTACGCATAATACAAAAAAGGTCAGAATTATTTATTTCATCAATTCGGACTTTCCCATCGAGATAATCGTCAACGCAATGCCCATAGGTTTGGAGATTAGTCATTGCAGCGCTATCCTTGTTTATCTGGTTTCGAGTTTCTTCTTAAAGGATACCCCTCTAGATAGATAATCGAAGCTTTTACTGTGATCATAACCTATGAATGGCAAAAAGCTTGATTAGGGGAGATCTCTGTAAGGTTGCATAGAATAAGCTCCAGCTAAGGAGATTGAAACGATTATAGGCGTCTAAAATCTCATAAGCATGTTCTAAGTGTTGCATAGAATAAGCTCCAGCTAAGGAGATTGAAACTAGATGCATCGGCTTATCGGTTGCAAATTC
>WJIL01000059.1 GCA_014730275.1 Candidatus Lokiarchaeota archaeon
GCACAAGATATCCTAATCTTTTCTGCACGCGCATCTACTGCATTTGAAATGTATTCCTTGCAAGCCTGAGCAAAATCTGTGTAAAGCTCCTTCGTAAAGGCGTTAAGAAGGAATGCACCATGTCTTTGAATGGTACCTACTTCGCCTTCTAAACCCTCGGTAATCTTTTGCTTCATTCTCTGAGAAATGTCATCTTGCGGCTGAATAGCCATAATTCATGCCCCGTTCTTAGGGAAAGGTAGTCCCTTAATAGTTTTTACGGGTCTATTCACAGTCTCGGGAGATCCTAGTTACTATCCATAGGTAGAATCACAGCAATTATCATTCTTGATACTCCATTGTGGGTCAAGTTTCGTGTATCTCATCAAATTCATCAGTAATGAGTTCGTTAATTGCTCTTAATCCAATTGATGTATAGATTACAGCAGGCCCCGCTCGCTGGAAAGCGTAGGCACCCAAGAAATTAGTGAGAGCCGCACGGTTGCTTTTGAACTGCTGTTTGTGCACAGGTCTGTTGAGATGAAGCTCGATGAATAATGATGAAACCTTCAACAGAAGATCCATCATTCTACGCTGATCTTTCGATAGGGAAGTCATAGTCACATCCAAGTAATACTACTTGAACTCAATCATATTTCTTTGTAGTTGAAACCCGAACTACACGGTAACCGAATCAGGTTGTTCCGAACGCACTCATTATTTCAATCTATAACAGATTTAACTGTATTCTACAGAACTTCCGCGAGCTTTTTGGGCCTGAGAACCTGCCATACCGGCAAGACAAGCAGATGTAGAATAGTCACAGAATATGGGGTGCAGCAAGCCCCCATCTCTTATTCTTTCTAGAATGAATCCTTGGACAGGCTGTGAACAGGGCTTTTGATTTATCTACGGGCATCGAAGAACCGAGAACTCTATATTGGTCATGGCAGGAAAAAGCATGGGTGGCGATAGATGCAGGTATACTAATGATGTCAGCTCTATGCACTACATTTGCAATTTGGAAAGGCAGTCTCAATGTGTTTTCTTTGAAAACAATTTTCTCCAGTCTTCTAACGGTTGGTCTACAGTTGGCAAGATTTGCAGAGATATTAGTTGGATTCTTTACAGGTACTATGGGCGCTTGGACATTAGCTACCAAGTTTATCTCTCTATTTGCTTCAGTCTTATGGGCAATATTTGTTGTAGCTCCATGGTATGTTCAAGCAATTGCTGGGTCAGAAGTAATCGTATCAATATCCACAGGAGCAAGAATAGTTAGCGCTTTTCTCATTCTATTGGGATTGGGTTCTCTGATTCATGCGATACTTTCAGACCAATCAGATTCTAACTCAGTATATGGCAGATATAATATTGGATTCTAGGCGAGAAACACAAATGGGCGATTGTAAGCTTACAAACAGAGATAAGAACGAGGCAATTCAGGATTTCGATAATATACTTGCGAGAATCGACGCCGAATATGTCAATGAGATACCAGTCGCGCCTATTTCTAAAATCGGGCTTCCTAACCTGATGGCCTTGATGCAAAATGCATGGGATTCTTCTGGAAAGGGATTAATGACCAGCAGACTAGCAGGGATTATTGTGTCCTGTCTATCGCTCTTCCTGAGCCCAGACTACTACATCTTCTCCGTAATTTCCTTGTTCATCGCTTTTCTAATCTTTCTCTGGTTTGACTTGGTAGTGCTCTCAGTTCAAAGAGATAAGGAGCAAAGTCATGCAAAGTGGTTCATGCTGTCTCTTCTCGCGACTTTCGCCATGGCATTTGGCATCGGAATCCCGACTCAAGTCCTGTTATCAGCAGCAATGATGATCGAGCCCTTAAGCTTCTGGGAAATGTTGTTCCTCGGTGGCTGTGCAGTATTCATGCTCACATTTGCTGGGGCGTTTGGATTCTACCGGGTCTATATCCAGATTTCACAGCCAGATTATGTGTCTTTTGAAGAGAGATTTGTAGCAGTTCGGAAATGTCTCCGTGCTCAGAAAGCAGACACTTCATATGAACCCCCTGAAGACACCACGAGAACAGCACTGAAATCAGAAACCAAGATGGCGCTCCTGAAATACGCGATTCTGTTATTCATAGCGACTCTAATCTCATTGATTGGGGCATTTGCGTATCTCATCACAATGGATCTCCTAATGGTGATCCTTGAACTAGTAGGCATCGCATTCATTGGCATTTTAACAAGAATAGGTACAAAACTTCTCAGGAAAGGTCGCATACTCGCTCACACCGTTTTCGATGTCGTAAACATTGGCATATTCGTAGTCTCAATTCCGCTATTATTCACGCATAGTAGCACCATACTAGTGCTTCTCGTCTATCCTGCAGGCCTGCTCTACATATTCATTACATGGATGTCAGTCAAAGATAAGGCAAAAGAGAACCCAGAAATACTCGGTGAGTCCTACTACACACAGTACCTTGCAAGTCTTAGTCGAGAAGATGCATTGCGTTTTGTGCATAGAACACGCGACCAATTAGACGCATTGATATCCCCTTCTCGTTAGCGTTTCAAAAAAGAAGATAGAACAAGAAATGAATACTGGGACCGCTATATCCGCTTCATCTTTTCTGTTCCTATCTGTTAGCACGGAATAAATGACAAATACTTTGTTAGATACGAATTCTATAAATAACTGCGCCATTCTTGTTTACTACCTAGGAGGTGTGATATGAGCGATGTCATATGATGGCAGCAGTCTGACGCCCATATTCCATTCAGAGACCTCTTCTTCGCATCTCCTGTTTGACATCTTCGACGAGCACAAAGCTGTTGCTGCAGCATTTATCAAAGAGTTCTATGGGTTCAAGGCGGATATTATTCGGGTATTTAGGGAGAAGTCCTATCCAAAGAAAGGCACAGTAGACCTGTTCATAGCTTTCAACGCCAACGACCACAAGTGTGCCCTTCTCATCGAAGCCAAAGTTCACGACTACGCTAGCGTCACAGATTATCAGATCAGCACATACTATAACGCCGTGTCAGACGACGAGAGGTATGATGAAATCTACTTTGTCTACCTGACTCAATTCAATGAGAAGACGGATTTTGGTGACGCGGTGCAACCAAAGAGCCTGATTGAAGGGGCCAGGGGCAAGGAGTTGATAGGAGATCGTTTCCGTCATCTGACTTGGATAGATGTGCATGCGTTTCTCGAAAAGCACTGGACCAAGCTTAGCAAGGAACAGCAGCTGATGGTGGATCTGCACAGGAGTTGGATTGTGGAGAAAGGGAGAACCGATCTGGCCAAGAATGTGGTTGAGGTAGGTGAGAGAAGCCTGGAAGACTATCTGGGTGATGTGTCGGCTGTTCTCAAAACACTCAAACCCTTGGGGAATAGAATATCGGAAAAGAGGTTTCGGAAGCTGCGTATCGATGTCACTAGATTGGATGATGCAGAACGTGATGTCGTCTATAAGGCGATTCAAACCCTTTCCGAGTCGGAATCTGTGAACCGAAAGCGGGAGTATCAGACTGAAGAAGATACCTTGCAGGCTGCGGCTGATTTCTTGTCGGAATTGGCGGGTAACTATGAATGGGGGCTCCTGAGGTTCTACACTGGTCTGTTTCATCTGGCTCATGAGACGAGATATCTGCTGTTGTATGGAACAGGGACCAGAGGCTTCTCGATAAAACTGGAGGTAACTGAAAAAGACGAGATTAGCCTCTGCACGCTCTGGAGAAACAAGCGTATTGAGTTTTCTTTGAGAAGGTGAACATTGCTGGTTTGAAATGTAGCGGCGTTTGCTTGACCC
>WJIL01000060.1 GCA_014730275.1 Candidatus Lokiarchaeota archaeon
CGATGGCTGCAAGCGTGACTCTGCCTCCTCGGTCAGCTACGTGATTCCAGAATTTCATTGCGTGCTCATATTCTTCTTCAGCTTGAACCTTTAGCCAGTTGGCCATTCCGTTAAGGTTCTGCTCTTCCATATATGTGGCCATGCTCAGGTAGATGTACCCACTGTATAGCTCGTAGTTGATTTGATCATTAAGCGCATCTGTTAGTTTTTGGCTAATTTCCATCTGCTTCACCTATGTAATTTGAGTTAACAATAATTAACACGCCTCTAAAGCATTATGGTAAGGTCGTTGCTTGGCAAAAAGACCTAATGTTCTCTGTATCGCTGAGTCAATCCAACTAACCTTTATCACTAGGATACTACTAGATGGATGTCCTAGTAGTCAATGGAGCCGTTTGTCAATGGTAAGCATCACGCCGCTAACAATCCTAGTTGAATTCATTCCCGCGCTCATCGTTGCTCTCTTCTACCTGGTGTTTTTCAGAGAACGACGCAACCGATTGATTGAAGCTTTTGTCATAATTATGGCAGTCAAGGTGTTTACGTTCTTTCTTCTCAACATTTGGCTTGCTCCGAACTCAGGGCTTCCAACCTATTTTACTCCGGTTGTGAATTCCGGGGATTTATACTGGATACTACTTACCGACTTTGTATTCCAATTTACCTACGCCTTGCAGGATTTCTTGACGTGGATTATGGTTTCTTTCGTGGCTGCCCTTTTTGGACAGCTCGTGTTGATAGTGAAACTGTCATTGCAGGATCCTATGAAACGCAGGTTTAGTAATCTCATCAAACGGTTGACAGGAAAAGAGCCGGAGACAGATGAATACTCAGGCCTTGGTGACAGACTAGATCATATTCATTTTGAAGGTGTCGAGCCTCAGCCTCTTGATCCTAAGATTCAAGAAAAAGCTTGGCGGGAATCATGGAAGGATTATCTCATTATTGGTCTGGTTACCATTCTGCCTTCTATTCCCGTGTACATGAATCCAGGCGGAACTATTGGCCCCTATGTTCAGGGTGTTCTGATTTTTCTAACATGGATATACAGGTTCGGATATCCAGGTTCAAATCGCATTGCTAAGGGTGCCGGTCTGAGGCTTGGTGATCGGGATTTGGGTGAAGAGATGATGCAAGGTGTACTTGGATGGTTCTTCCGTCTCAATCTGATATGGTCTCTATTCACTATTGGTCTTGATGTTATTCGCGGCATTCAAACTGGTACATTAGGTGGTTTGATTGGGTATTATGGGATCGGACTAGCTCTTGCCTTCCCACCTATTCTGTTTGTTATTCTAATATTCCCGTTGGCAGAGGACTTCTCTGTTCTTCTTTACAAGCGGATTTTTGATTCAATACGGAGTTTTAGAGAAAAAGCAAAGGCATTTGACTGGAGCAATGCGATAAAGAATACGCTTTCTGCTGTTGCTAGTGGTGGATTAGTCACAGGTGCATTCGTTGGCGCTGTCATGATGGTGTGTCTTCATTTCTCATTTACTCAGATGGGCGTATTCGGTCTGCTTCCTAGCATGGTTGATAGTGTAGTGGTGTCTCTGTTGAACAACGCTCCCAAAAATGGAGTACTTATCGCTCCGACAATTTGGGCTCTGATGATGCTGCTTATTCCATTTGCGAGCATGATTCTCCTCGGTGTGTTGGGACGGTACATATTGCGTCGGACTGGATATGGGAAGGAAGGCTTTGCTTTCTTCTCTGCTCTTACTGTTGCAATAGCTGTTTGGTTCTTGCTTCCTGGAATGGATTATCTGCTGCTTGTGAGTCCAACTCCTGCAACGGTGGCGTCACGCGTCTTCTTTCGATTACGCCCAATACTCTCTCCGCCGGTAGAAGCAGCTTATCTCCTACGAGTTGCATACCAATTCATTGTGTTTGTTCCCATTTACATTGCCACTGTGCTCTTCATTCTATACTTCTTTGAATTTCGCGAGAAGTGGCGGATTTCCCAGGGTGAGAAAACTGGTCCCCTGCTAAGTGTTCATCAAAAGGATGTGACAGACACTATCGCCATGTTTTTTGGTGGTATTTTTGTGTCTTTGATTGGAGTGTATTTGATTGGAGCTGTGCTGGATCCTGGCTTGCTGGAGGGTTACATTCTTACGCTCTTTAACGAAATTGGGGCTGCTGATGGACTAGAAGCGGTTCTAGAAGCATTCGTCTTAAGCAGTAGCGGCAGTATATTCCCAATAATTGCAGAACACAACGTAATTCGGACTCTGCTTATGTTGCTACTTGGTCCAGTATTCTGGTCGGCCATACTATGGCTCGTCGCCCTTGAGAAGGAATCCAATGAACGAAAAATCGGTATTGCTAGCATAGTCGGTATTTTTGTGGGTGCAGTTATAGCATATCTGTGGACTTTCAGGGATGCTTCTTTGGGACTCTTCCAACCAAATTCATGGCCATGGGGCTTTGCTGCACAACTCGGTCTAAGGGCTGGAATCATCTATGCTGTTCTATTGGCAATATACTTGCTTGCCTTTGTGGTCCGAGGTTTCTATGGTGCTGAAGGTTCGGTGTGGTGGGTTCCACTAACTGCTACCCTGATTGCAATGGAGTACTTCATTTATGATGATCAGTTCGTACTCATTGCATTGATTGTCCTCCCCCTCATACTCACAGCTGGCTACATGATTGCGACGAAGAACCCTGGTGACCCGCTACTGAACTATATACGATTCAGCTTGATGTCTCTAGCCATATCTGAGGTGCTGTCAACAGCTCTCATTCTAGGTGGTCTCAGTGCCATCTATCTGAATGCTCCAAATGGTGGTCTAATCGTATTCCTCGCCAGCATCCTTCCTCATGCAATAATAGAAATTCCTGCCTTTCTCCTTGCTGCAGCAATATCTATTCGTATTGCTCGTAATTTGTCCCCGTTAGTTATGCAGGAGAATTGGGAAGAGTTTCCTTCTAAGACACGTGAATTGTTGGGAGATATGAGAACATGGCGCAGCTATGTTCTGATTGTTTTCTTCCTGCTTCTCGCCTCTGTAATCGAAGCATACGTAACACCTATTGTGGTAATGATGGCTAGGACTTTATGAATTGGTGTGGATGTAATTCTCCACCTTAGAATACTAGAGAACCCCCTCACTCAATCAGAGGGGGTTTAGCTCAGATTTTGGCAGACGCGGTCGATAGATGCTTGCTTTTCTTCGGCATTTATGCAAGCTTGTTTTATATTATGCGAATAAGAAAGTGACTATAGAATGAATAATGCCGCGCTGCGCCATGCGTCAATCTAGGCTTTTGCTGCCTTATGCTTGAACGTACGCAAGCTTACACAGATTGAATGCCCATGGGAAAGCGTAGGGGATCTAGATCAATATGCAACACAAGAACAGAACACATATACTACTTTCTACACTTGCTATTGTCTTGTTCATGGTATCATTTGCTTATGCTGGTTCAAGTATGACTAGAATTCCATCTGGTCAACCTGATTCTCCGGTAACCTATACATTCTCTCAGGATGATCCTGGGGAGAATGAGAGTTATCCAGAACAGCCTAACAATGGTACCTATGTCCACTGGGATAGCGACAAGAATAGCACAAGCGACGAATGGACATGGGAACATCAGAATTGGCTTTTCGGACCAAGTCCGGAGTTCAAGATTTTCCACGAAAATGGAAGCGAAGTTGCTGAAGACAGCTATGCTGAGATTGGAGAGGTTCTAACCTTTCAGGCAACAATTCCCAAAAATATCTTCACAGAAGGGCAGAATCTCAGCGAAGTGAGGATTAATGGCTGGTACATGACACCTGACTGGAACTTCTCAGCCGATTTCGGGATGTCCTTCCGTGCAGAAGGTTGGGGAGATACTTGGTCTGCGTACAGCAGCCAGTACAACCAGAGCGAAGAAGAAGGCGGGATGCTGCCATCATTCATCGATTTAGTCGTTGATGACTGTTCCAATCATAGTGATGCAAGCGCATACTACGTCAATTTCGCTGTGAAGTTCACTGTTGATGCCCCATTGGGACTCTACGAACTCCATATGGACGTCATGGATACCGACTACAACAATATCGGCTCCTATGGATATGCTTCTGGATATGAATTCCAAGGCATTGCTGTAGGTATGCCTCCTTCCGAAGCTTGGAGTTGGTCCAAAGGTGGTTCTTATACTTTAGAGAAGGTTGACTTGGAAGGCGATTCACTCTATTCCGTAAGTCGACAAAAGGACTTCATCATGCGTTTCAATATTACCGGCGATACCCCAAGCTACGTTCAGCTTGGGTTCAAAATGCCTAGTGGTATTGATACTTGGGTAAACGCCACCGGATGGCATCAAGAAGTCATTACTGAATATGGTGGCTGGACATATGATGAAGCACTAGGAACCTATGTTTGGAATGATAGCCTTGAGGTGACATATATCGACGATGTCTATGGTGAGTACAAGAAGCGTAAGTGGGTTGAATTTGGAACTCACGACCACGTAAACGTCACTTGGCTCAATGAGACATGGCACGAAGATACCCAGACTTGGACACAAGAGGTAGTCAACGAAAGCCGCTGGGTGGAACGACAGCTCTTCTTTGTCTACAACGAGACAAACGGTGGAACCTGGGAGTCCTACTATGGCTATAGCTATTGGGGTTACCCATACGATCACTATGTTGAGGGTGAATACAACCGGGAGATAACTGTCCACGAGCCTATGCCAGAGGACCTACCAATATTATATGAACTGAACACATCTTTGTGCACTACGAGGCAGACTGACACAGCACTCAGTGTTGATTTCGTGGGTCATTTCACCGAAAAGATGCCCAAGACTGATCAATACTCAGGCTTCCGTTTCAAAGATATGGTTATGGGGCCTGAAGGCAATCGCTATTGGGCAGATACTTACGGAGAGACTGCCCGTCAGACTTTGCAAGAATATCAGATGGCCAAAGAAATAACCATTGAAAGTCCTGTTACACTTGCAAAGGTTCTGACAGCTGATGGGCGCTCACCTGGCGACTATATGTTTGCTGTTGAGAAAGGACAAGACTTCATGGTTAAGGGTCGACTTCAGGGTGGTGGCTCTATAGCTGATGACATAGATGGCGCACAATTCAGTCTAGAGGCTGGTGATGGTTACTGGACTGAAAATGAGTCACGCTGGTCACGGCTGATTTACACAATTGACTATGATGTCAACGGCACTCCAACATTTACTGCATTCAATTTCACAGAGAAACAGAATTACACATATGGAACATACGAGGACTACGTGAGGGTTAACGTCACAGGTTGGCATTATGTCTACAATTCAACAACTGACACCTGGGACTGGGTATACGGGAACTATACCGAGTGGCAATGGAAAGAGGTGGCGGGTTGGCACTGGGCCTGGTGGTACTACAACCAGAAAACCGGGCAGTGGCAGGAAGAGTACATCAACCATCGCAGCTCAGCCACAAAGGTGAATTCTAATTTCTGTACGACCTCAAACTTCACAAAATGGACGGATGGAGGTGACCTCTACGTCTCATGGTTGGTAAACATGTCTGAGATTGTTCCAGAAACCAACTACTGGTGGAACTTCGCTTTCATGAATGATACTTGGTATGAGGATTATTCCAGTGACTATGGCCAACATAAGGTCAAGAGCTGGGATCGTGAATGGGTCTACTCCTTTGACCATCAGGGTGAACGCGTATACATGGATAAGCCTCAGCCACAGCTGGCTTTCAAGAACGACACACTCTGTAACCAGACTGGCGATGAATTCCTCATGGGACGCAGCTCACCATATATCATGGTTGACGGTCAGAAACTACCTATTGAAGTTCATGAAACCTATGATTCATGGAGCGGCGAGACATATGAGAACATTCTCATGTATGACCACTACGACCCTGAGAACAACAGGGATGTGTATACCTACGAACTCGTCAATGGAACGATGGTCTATGTGACATATGATGAGACCATACACATCTACAATGTCACGCTTGGCACTGGCGAATCCTTCCTCACCGCAATGCAATATCATCACGGTTGGGACTATGGAGGCAACTACTACTACAGTTGGATCGATATTGATGGTGTGCTTCATCAAGGTACCAGCTGGGAAGACTATGCAGACTATAGCGGCAATGTCCAGATTGAGTACTACGACAAAGTCGAATTCGACCGTGATAGCAAAGGTTGGATTGTGCGATATGGCGCAGGAAATGTACTCGAGCTTGCAGAGGATTGGAGATGGGATAGCAGAACCAGTTCCTACTTCATGACAGACATCGACGGGAATCTATACAATCTTCAATACAATAACAGTGATGGCTACTACTACACCACAATAGATGGACAGTGGCATCGAGTTTCGTGGCCTAAACGCTACTTTGAGACTGAATATGGGGGCTCAACTGCCAAATTGTTGACTTGGGACACTCACAGGTTCTGGTTTACTGAAATTGCCGGAGTCAAATATGAGATGCCTTATCCCGGTGCTAATGCTGATTATCACTATCAGCTGAACGAGAAGGTGGGTTCTGGTGGGATGGTACCTACCACGAAATCCGTATTGGTTGATGATACCTGGTATCCTGTGTACAATGTTTCCTACGACTACTTCGTGGACATAGGCAGTGACACCTATGAACTGATACGTTATGACCCAATGCATACAACTGCAAACGGTACCCACATTTGGAATCCAACAACAGCTGGTTGGAGCGCTCCAATGGGCACATATAACGGCAGTATGCGTTTCGAGCAGACGGGTCTTGTGAACTACACAACTGAATCAGGTGATTATTGGCCTAGTATTTACAGCGATTCTCAGGGTGATTACGAGTACATCACTCTTACCAACGGGACAACCTGGATTCTCAATTGGACTACAATCCTCCAAATCTATGAGTATGATTACTATGGAGATGTATTCTACTCACTTAATGAATGGCCTGTGTGGTATGAGCACGAAAACGAAACATACCATTACTACGAGGCTTTGAATGGTTCACAGATAGTGTTGGATGGCTATGAGGAGCTACCAGTGCTTGATACCCACTTGGTTATGGTCTACTACAATGAGACTACGGCCACAGATAACTACGATTTCTTGGGCGAGACCTATCTATTTGAGTGGGAAGGTTACTGGAAAGACGTCTACTATGTCCATAATGCAACATACAGCAGTGATCTCTATGTAGAGATTTGTAGTGCACATTCGATGTACAATTTCTCCTATGATGGTTCTAACGTAACAGCGTATGCCACCAAGGAGAACATCTACAGGATGCGAGAACGCTGGGGTTTCGACCTAGTCTATGGTCCTCAGCCAATCGAAAGTGCTGTCTACAAGAACATCTATGATATCGTCATTGGTACACCCGAGTGGGGCATGTGGGGCGTCCAGAAATGGACCACGAACCCCGAGAACGGTGCAGTAGACTTGGACGGTAACCTTGACACATCTGATGACCAATATTACGTAAGAGAGGAGTATTGTTCCACCGATTCCTGGACTCACGAATATGAGAAGATGTGGGTCGGTGTCGACTGGGAGCCTAATGCAACCCAGTATGGCGATGAGATGCATCTACAATCCTGGATGGGTCTGGATACCTTCACGTGGAGTTACGAGTGGAACCAGACGTTCTACTGGTATGATGCTGACACCATGGAACTGGTCAATCAGACCGAGTGGGACAACATCAACAGCACACTTCGAACAGACGAAGGTGAACCTAAGCCTGGCTACTGGGATATTGCTTGGATGGCCAAGAATGTCACTTGGGCCGATATCGTTGCTGAGGCTGAAGAGAAAGGGTACGATTGGATTGATTCCAACGAGCAGACCTGGACTTGGCTATCCTTTGGCGTTGGTCAAGACTACGGTGTCTCGACAGTTGAAGATGATGTAGAGCACTACCTCAACATCGGCATGCACTATGAATACAGCGGCCTCCTAATCTGGGAGGATGCCAACAACAACAGTGAGATGGACGTCGACCTTACTAACGCTGGTAGCGGTGAACTCAGCCACTATTTGATGCCCAAATCTGTCGCCAACGTATCATTTGTCAAACCTGGTGAGAGATTCGGTAATTTCAATGACTCTGGTGACATGCGTGTGAACCTCACCGATGAGGTAACATGGGGTGTTACTTTCGAGGACATCAATGGAACAGTCTATCCCTACACAATGGAAGGCTATTGGGGTTGGTATAGCGACGTTCAGCAGGGTTCAGACTATCGGACCTTCGATGAGCGACCGACCAAGGTAACGGTCGAAGAACTTTCCTTCCTGGTACACTTCCAAGGCCATGTCAATGAGACAGCTGGTGCAACCAACAACTGGGCCGATCTTAAGGTGGATAACACAGTTGGTGATTGGTCTGTCGATATGATTGGCGGACGAGATAATCTTGAGAACAAGTCCCTAGGTTTGAATTACTTCGCTGAAGTATCGATGACCGATTTCGCATTCAAGGCGAATGGAACTCTCTCAGACAACGAACAGACGGTTAGCTCTGAGACCTTCGAGTTTGAGACATCGGGTGCACGCTTTGCGGAGATGATTATGGGTGGCGTCACTTACGATTGGAGTAAGAACACAACTGCTCCATACGAGGTGGTCAGCCATACAACCCCGCTTGGAACATTCCGATCCGCATTCGAGTCGAGCTCGGGCCGTTCAGCCACAGCATGGACATTCAGTTCCAATATGTACTATGTGACGATTGGCTTCCCCGAGTGGGAGGGCTACAGCGTCTATCAAGACCCTGTCTTCGTCAGCTATGTATCCAATTCTGGAACCTCTGCTCAGCCTGGCGGTGTTCAGTTTGGCTCTCTAACCGTATCTCCAGATGTACCACAACCAAACGAATCTGTGAGAGTGGGAGTGGACATCTACAGCGAGGAGCAGATTGACAATGTCCAGATTCAATTTGGCACCAGTGGAGATGACCTAACTACCTCCTCTGGTATGTGGGAAGAGTCCACCAATCATTATGTGGGGGATATTCCTGGCTATCCTGAAGACACAGAGGTTTTCTTCCAGGTTGTGGTCTATACCTCCTCAGGCGAGGCTAGAACCTCTGTTATCTCCTATATTGTAGGTCAAGGATTGGTAACAACTACTACCACAACACGACCTACTGGACCTGGAGGCGGACTTGAGCCAGATGTTCTGGTATTGATTGCTGGCAGTGCAGTTGCACTAGTAGTGATCATTGTACTTGTCAAGCGTCGAAAGAATTAGAACAAATGCGGGGGGATTCCCCCCTTCTCTTCTTTTTTTTGGATTTTTCTGTCTGCTCGGTTTTTTAATCGAGTTCATGTTTCGCTAATTTTCTATATCTCGTAGAAGCTCTTCCTTGAAGAATTCTACACCAACGAGATGTGCTTTGTATATGGAATTGAAAGAATCGAAGCTGATGCCTGTTACTGGAATTACGTTGCGAATCATCAGATAGCCCTTCTTGTCAACGCCAAAATTCACTTCTGCTAGGTTGGCGTTTGCTTTCAGAAGTCGCTCAAAAAATGTGAGACGCTTATTCTCGTCAAGACCTGACAAATCAGCTAATCTGGTAGTTAGTGTTATCCACTGTTTGCCCGGAAAGACCTCAATTTCTTGTGTTTCCGTGCGAGTGGATGGAAATAGACTGAATGTCTTCTTACCGTGTTCTTCGAAGTTGATTTCTAACCTCTTCAGGTATTCCTTAGCTATCCACCAGGTTGTGCCGGCCATTTCATCCTGTCTCCGTTGACCAGATACATGTCAAACAAGAAACGTCTAGTTCAGCAATTAAGAACATTCTATCTAGTAAAAGTCTTCGCTTTTTTTTCTCTCTAGGTTGAACAACAACCAATTTCATTCCGGTTTTACACCGTGTCGTGCCATATATCGTAGAACTGCTTCAGGTCCCTTTCTCCCAATTGCTTTGTCAAGGGTGGCTTTTGAGAGAAGCATCATGGAAGGCCTGCCATGACAACAATTGTACTTGTTTTTCGAATTCAGAAGATTGAGCAGTAAATCCTTGGCTTCTTTCTTGTCTAGATATTCTCCTGCGCGAATTGCCGAATGACAAGCCGTAATCTTGAGTAGTGCATCCTCAAAGTTTTCGGCTCCGTATTTTTCATCTATATCAAGAATTCTATCAACAAGGGATACTAATTCTTCCTTTGAAGCTCTTTTCCCTAAAATCTCAGGAACAGTTGAGACAAGAATCTCCCTTTCCCCAAAGCGTTCCAAGCAATAGCCTAGGGTGTCAAGAGCCTCTTTCCGTTCCAGTATCACATCGATGTCTTCCTTGCTCATTTCCAAAACAATGGGTTCTAGGAGTTGCTGTACCGAACTTGGTCCTGCTCTCACTTGCTTTCGCATTTGCTCATACAAGATTCGTTCATGAGCGGCATGTTGATCTACTATGAGAAGCCCGTCTTCCACCTCGAAGAGAAGGTAGAGTTGGTGAATCTGTCCAAGGACTTTGAACACGCCAGCTACTACTTCCTTTGCTTCGGATGGTGACTCATCAAGAGGTTCCAATGACATCTGTTCAAGAAGAGGCACTGCCCTTGCAAGATTCAGCTGTTTCTCAGCTTCTTCAGATTCACTATCGGAGATAATCTTTGACTGAGTAGAATCAGTAACCTGTATCTCTTTCTGTGCTGTTGGAACAGTTGTGCTCTCTTTCTTATCGAGAGCTATTTGTACCGCCTTTCGAACCACTTTGAGAACTGCTGTGGCATTCCAGATTTTGACTTCACGTTTGTTTGGGTGAATGTTTTCGTCTACTTGATGCGGTTCCAAGTCTATGTTTATGTTACAAATTGGATATCTGCCCTTCATCAATCGATTTCCATAAGCAGATTCAATTGCGGAAGCAAGCTTCTCACTATTCACAGGTCTTCTTCTTACTGATATATATTCCCTTCCTCTATTCCCCCTTGCGTGTGGTGGGTGAACTACAAAACCAGTGATTTGGATATCGTTCTCAGAAAACTCTACTTCGGTGCTTGCTGCAGCTACTTCTGATCCCAGAAGGCATAATACTCGATCCTTCGTGGTTTGATTTGGAGGACAATCCAGTATAGTGTTGCCGTCCCTAAGCAGCTTGAATCCAACATCATTTCTGATAATTGCATGTTGTCTTACGACATCGGTCACTTTCCGACTTTCAGCTCTGATTCCATCAAGATGTTTTCTCCTGGCTGGCACTCTTTGAAAGAGATTGCTCACATTTACTGTTGTCCCAACAGGTCTACTTGTTGTTCGTATTTCGGAGATTCTATTCTTATTCGCTGAAATCTCGTAGGCCAATTCCTGTCCAGCACGTTTCGTTTTGATATCCACATCTGCCACGGCAACGATACTTGAAAGAGCTTCTCCCCGGAATCCGTATGTTGATATTGCTTCCAAGTCTTCTTCGTTTCTTATTTTGCTGGTAGAGTATCGCTCCAAGCAACGGGGCAGGTCTTCTCTCAGAATACCAATACCGTTATCAGAAACCCGAATCCTATCAACTCCACCCGTCTCTATTTCTACGGTTATCCTATCCGCTTCTGCATCAAGTGAGTTCTCGATTAGCTCTTTTACAACCGAAGCGGGACTTTCGATAACCTCTCCCGCAGCAATAAGCGAAACGGTATCCTCGCTTAAGACCCGAATCTCGCCCATTGATTTTCCCCTTCCTTTCACCCTACAGCTTTTGGATTACTATATTCGACCTTTCCGCCTAGTATTGTCCTTTCCACTTCAATATCACATATTTCGTTGGGTGGTACTTCTAGGATATTATCTGACAGAACCGCGAAATCAGCTCTTTTTCCCTCTTTTAGGCTGCCTACGATATTCTCAACAAAGGATGAATATGCTCCCTCCATTGTGTAACACCTTAGTGCTTCTTCTACATTTAGCTGCACTTTGGGATTGTGATGTGATACCGCAGACCATATGCCATATATCGGGCCCAAGGGCATTCCATCAGAACCGAAACACAACCGAGCTCCATTGTCAAGGGCAGCTTTGAACATGTTCATGGTCATAACCCGCTCTTCTCCAAGTCGGTCCATATACAGCCCTTCTTTCTGCTGCCATCTGCCAACGAAGTTGGGTTGCATTGACAAAATCAGACCCAAGCTTGCCGCTCGGCGAATCTGATCAAGGCTAATCAGCTCGGCATGCTCAATTCTATGTCTTTGGTTTCGTATTTTACTTGTATAACTGGATTCCTCAAATGATGAAATAACCATCTCGATAGCTCGGTCCCCGATTGCATGCGTAACAGTCTGTATGTCATTCTCCATAGCCTTTCGAATGATGCTGGAAAAATCCTCCTTGTTCAATAGCATTTTGCCGGTGTTGTCTTTATCATCAGCATATGGTTCAGAAAGAGCAGCTGTTCTTGCACCAATGGAGCCATCTGTAAATATTTTGGCTCCACCAATTCGAACCATTGCTCCTCCCATACCGGATGTGATACCTAGTTCTGTGAGGTGATCTATTTGGGTCACAGGTGGGTTGATAATCATTCTGGCTGTGAGTTCATTTGTGCGTTCTGCTCTACGGAGTGATCGAAGATATCCGGCAGGTGCATTATCCACTGCTGTAGTAATACCCACTTCATTTGCGAGTCTATTTCCAGCAACAACCCCCTCATAGACATTCTTTTCACTGGGTTCGATGTTATCATAGAGTCCTTCTATGTCCTTCAGAACCCCCGTGGGTTTGCCTTTCTTATCTTTCTCCACGCCATCTTGGTCCAGATCGATATCGAGTTCTTCGAGTGCCATGCTATTTACTGATGCAAGATGTAGGTCGACGCGATCTATGGCTATGGGATGCTCTTTGCTTATTTCATCTAGGTCATTTCTAGTGAGATACCGTTTCTCATCCCAGTTGCTTTCATCCCAACCAAAGCCCCTTATCCACTGACCCTTCTCATGCTTGGGAACTTCCCTTTTCAGTCGTTTCTTGACTTCTTGTGGTGATTTAGCATCATGGAGATGAACATACGAAGACCGGATTCCCTTCTGTGTGAGATGACAATGAGCGTCGACAAAACCTGGAACGACCGTCTTGCCTCCAAGATCTATGACCCTCTTGGCTGTCGATACAAGGTCCATAGCCATCTCATCGCTTCCTACTGCCAGAACCTTGTAGCTCTTGACTGCTAGAGCTGTTGCAGTAGGTTGCTCAGGATCCATAGTGATGATGTTACCATTGACGGCAACAAGGTCAGCTTTGATTTCCATCTCAATCACGGCTTGGGCTATTCTTCCATGCTTTCCCAGTCAGCAAGGAACCTCTCAATTCCAACATCGGTAAGCGGATGGTTTACCATCTTGTCGAGTACTGAGGGAGGAATGGTCGCTATGTCCGCGCCACTAAGGGCAGCTCGATATACATGATGTGGATGCCGAATACTAGCAACAATAATCTCGGTATCGAAAGCGTAGTTATCATAGATTTCCTTGATATCGACCACAATGTCCATACCCGTATGACCGATATCATCCAATCGGCCTATGAAAGGCGAAACGAATGTTGCGCCTGCCTTTGCAGCAAGGAGAGCTTGATTTGGACTAAAACATAGTGTCACATTGGTATTAATGCCTTCTTCAGAGAGCACTCGAACAGCCGTGAGACCTTCCCATGTCATAGGTATCTTGATTGCAGCATTGTCAATCCATGTATCAAGTTCACGCGCCTCTTCAATCATCCCATCAGCATCTTCGCTGATAACTTCTAGGCTTATAGGGCCGTCAACAAAGGAGGCTATCTCGTCAACAATCTCCCGAAAATCTCTTCCTTCTCTAGCTACAAGCGTTGGGTTTGTTGTTACTCCATCAACCATGCCCCGTTCGTGGGCTTTCCTGATTGCTTCTGTATCGGCTGTGTCAATAAAGAACTTCATATGCTGTCTCTCCGTTTTCAATCTCGGTGGTATCTCAGCAACAATGAATTCCGTCGCTGTTTCTGCTACGACCTTTCTCTCAGACAATAAAAAGCATTACCATAGACGTTGAGTTCTCACACCCATTCGGAGGATCGGAGGTCTATCGAATTTATGTGATGGACTCTATCTATTCTTCGCGTTTTGAGAGGATCTGTTTTTCCAGTTATGATTTCTACGCCTTCGTCTACAGCCAAGGTATGAAGATAGTTGCAGTACTTGAGTGGCCGTATATCTAGCTCCTCAAGCTTGTTTCTGCCCAGATTCAAGACTCGAAGTTTCACACAATGTTTGATTGGCACAAGGTCTATGCTCTTGAGGTTGTTTCTACCGAGAGATAGGGTATGCAAATGAGTACAGTGACTCAGTGGTCCGAGATTAATCTCACTGATTCTGTTGTCGTTGAGATATAGTGTCCTCAGTTCTGATTTCCTTCTCAACGGGTTTAAATCCATGGATCTAAGTTTACAGTGAGAAATCATCAGATTCTCAAGCTGGTGACTAGCAGAAAGCGGCTCCAAATCAATGGATTTCAGTGGATTACCTGTCAAGTCGATGTCTGCTAGTTTCTCTAGGTTTTTTAATGGGTTTAGATCCACTTCTTCCAATTCATTTTCAGAAACGTCAATTCTCACCAAATCTTGGCAAAGCGACAGTGCTGAAGAGTCAATAGATTTCAACTGGTTGTTGCTGAGAATCAAGTTGCGTAGGTTAGGACAATCAGAGAGAGCTTCGAAACCGACTGTTTTCAGATTGGTTCCAGTTATCTCAAGCTCTATGAGCTGCTTGCATTCTCTCAACGATTCTAGACTTAGTGAATCCGTATCACAATCAATAATCCGCAGCTCTTGAAGATCACTATGGTCAAGATTTTCGATTAACTCTTGAGGATTCCTTTCTCTTTCGATAACTATGCTTCTGCCTTGCGATAGCATTCTATCCGTTGCATTCACTTCCTGATAGCAGTAAAATTCACGACTAAACAGATTGGTAGATTAAGAGGGCTTAAGAGAATATTGGTAACTCATGCATATCTTCATTCAATTTAGTTTTTGAAATGTGCACGATTCAATCTAAGTGCCTTTTGCAGCTTCTCGAAGCTGAATAATTGCGTTGTCAATCTCCTTTGCTTTGAAAATCGCTGAGCCAGCTATGAAGAATTCTGCTCCTGCAGCATGAAGCTCACCTATGTTTGATACTCCCACTCCCCCATCAACTGCTATCTTGACTTCGGGTTTGTGATCATCAAGAATCTTTCTCAATTCTCTAATGCGTGGGATAGAGGAGCCGATGAATTCTTGTCCGCCAAAGCCTGGACAGACGCTCATAATCATGATGTAATCAATGAGATCAAGCAAAGGAATGACCTGATCTACTCGTGTTCCTGGATTCAAGGTGATTCCGGCTGTTGCTCCGAGATCCACAATTAGCTGAACGGTCCTATAGATGTCATAGGTGGCTTCGATCTGGGGATAGATGATCTCCACACCAGCATCAATGAAATCTGGAATATACTTGTCTGGGTTCGTGATCATCAAATGTGCATCTAGTGGCTTGTCTGTTATTCTCTTCATTGTTTTGGCCATAATAGGACCATACGATATATTCGGTACGAAGTGGCCATCCATGATATCAAGGTGGAAATAGTCTGGATTTCCTCCTTCAGCTTTTCGAATATCTTCCTCAAGATGAGCGAAGTCGGCTGAGAGTATGGAAGGGGAGATTATTACGTCCATTCTTTGGTACGCCTCTCTGGGTGGAACTACTTACTTCCCTACGTATATATGATTCGTTGCAAATCCTGTAATGCATACTAGTTTCCAGGTGAGCATTCAAAGATTGATTGGTCGATGTTCTTCTGATGATTTGTAACAAGCTTCAACGATTTCATGTGAACGTTTGGAATCCTCAAGTGATGCCGTTAGCGGATGTGGTTCTCTTCTAACCACCGATTCAAGAAACAAAAGCGTCTCGTAGCCATAATTCTTCAACCAAATGCTGGGAGCATCTCCATACCCAATTGCTTCTCGGTATTCTTTGTCAAGCTTGTCTTGGTCGAACTCAATGTTATCCTGACCCTCGATTTCCAAGAATCCGCTGAAATCAAGCAACGAATACTTGATCTCCAAATGGGCGTTTTCCCAGAAAACTTCAATGTGCCTGGCGTCACGGTGGATGTTATGCCATACCGCGGTGAGTGCTAAAGTTGCCCCTATACCCCCCTCTTTGTGTGTCATCTGAGCTAGGACTCCTACTGAGTCTTCGATACCGTCAGCTTCGAAAAAATACTTGGCATTGGCAAAAACCTCTCCAAATCTGTACCTGTCACCAAACCAGTATCTCAGCATGTCGAAATCATGAATCGAGTGCTCATACAATGTTCCTGCATGTGCCTTTTCCTTGTCGCGTCGCCATGTAGATGGGTGAAATCCTGCACCAGTGTACGGCTTCTCTTGGTCGGATCTGAAATGCACATTGAACAGCTGCCCCATTTTTGCTTGATATTCTTCATCACGACAGATACGACGAACTCCCCAGAAGCCCGGATGATTGCGGAGACTATGTCCAACTTGAACAATGATGTCATTTCTATCTCTGGCTTGGATCATGTCTTGAATATCCTCTGCCGTAAATGCTAGAGGCTTCTGCACGAAGATGTGCTTTCCTGCATTAGCTGCATCTACGAAAATGTCTCTATGAGAATAGGTTGGTGTAGCGATGTACACCGTATTGATTTCGTCGAGTGCTAGCAAGTCATTCCAATCAGTGAATGCATGGGGTACATCCCATTGTTCTGCATACTCGAGCACATGATCCTCCCGTGTATCGCAAACTGCTTCTAAGCTGATAGCAATGTCGTCACCAAAATAGGGTCCTCTTGCGATTGTCTGAATTGCTTGATTGTGTATGTTTCCAAGCAGCCCAACTCCGATGATGCCAATCCGGAAATCTTTGATCTTCTCCATTAGTTTTCACCCTTCTTTCAATTGTCACGAGAATGTATGCCTACTTACCTCTGCAGCTGAATCCTTCGATGATTTCATGAAGTATCCTCCCCTGTGAGTCCTTTGGCCTTCGAACACCCAAGAGATATGCCAATGTGGGTGCAATATCAACCAAATTGAAGGAATTCTTCAATTCTGTGTTACTTTTGATTCCTGGACCTGCCAATACAACTGGAACATCTATGCTATAGGGTCCAAAACGAGTAGTTGGTAGGTAGTAGGCATGGGCACCAAAGCATTCGGTAGCTGGGAATGCCAGCTTTCTTTCGAGGAATTCAGGTTGGATTGACGTTACGTCAAGTTGTTCTGCATTTCCATCAAATAACTCGTATGGTGGGTTCAACGCAAAAACTACATCACCCACACGCTTGCTATTCTGACCCAGAAAATCAGCTTCTTCTCTCCGCAAGGCAATTCTTACGATTCTCTCTCCACTCTCAGGATCACGCATCGATTCGAGTGTATCAATTATCGCTTGCCTAACAGTCTCATATTCGCTATCTTGGACGATACCGTGTGGATCACGTCCAGCTTTGTTTACCCAAACATATGGCGGTTCCAGATACGGGAACACCTTTGTTTTGCTCCAATCAACGGTTTTTGTTTTGCCATCGCCCTCGCATTCTTTGTAAACTAGCAATCCAGCATCAGCCAATGCCTTCGGAATATTTGCCACTTTCCATGCAGGTATCGCCCCGTGGTCGGAAAGTAAGGCAACTACTGTGTCATCATCGACTACCGAATCTAGAAGCATACCCAGCAAGTCATCGATCAGTCCGTATGCCTTTCGAATATTCTCAAGTGCAGATTTGGAGGCCTCTTCCTCATACAGAGGCGACTCCTCATGGAGATATGCAAGTTCCTTGTGATTGACGCTATCAAGGAAATGAATATGGAATATGCAGACTTGCCAATCATGTTTCTGCTTGGCATACTTGATTGCGCGTCCGACCAACCGTGCTTCCTGTTCCGCCTCCTCTAGATAATCGGCAGTTGAACCTTGGAACCAATATTCAACATCTTCGTCCATTCCAGCTATAAGCTCCGGCTCCATCACATTGGGGATTAGTTCCTGACTAAACGAATCAGGGTTCGCCCAACCGGTAAGGCTGTATACCGTCCCTCTTCGTATGATTGCTTTATCATTCTCTATACCCTCTAATTTGACCTTACAAGTGCAGGGTACAACTTCAGAATCTGTTTTCATCTCAGATTCAAGCCATGAACTCCATTCGCCTATCTCAATTTTCTCGCTTCTCTCAAGTATGAGAATGCCATGCTGATCCCCATCGTCAGATTCAACCAGTCGTGCAGATATGCCTTCTACTAGTTCAAATCCTGATAGCGCTGATTCAATCTGGACATGTTTGATATTGGCTTGAGACAGAATGCGTGGGCGCGGATCTGGGATTTCCCATACCAGTCGACTCATAATTCCATTCTCAAGAGCACTTGGCCAGCCAGCTGGATAGTTTACAATAAAGGAACGGATTCCAACTTGATCAATGACATCCCAAAAGAATTCTGCTGTAGCGTATTTCCTCAGCTGGGTTCTTGACCTGTTTTCCTTTCTAAGTCCTTTTTCAAACGGTTCCCCTGGTTTGTGAAGATAGAAACTTGTGGCACCATGTTTTTCGACATTTGCACCAGTTGCCACAGTAGCCCAGTTCGTGGGGGTATCAGGCGGAAAACAGGATAGTGCTCTGCCTTTTGCTCCTCGCTCTATCAGTTTCGCAAGGTTTGGCATCGTGCCCTCTTCAACGAATCTATCAATGAGGCAGGGTATTGCTTGATCCACTCCCATAAGGAGCAATTTCTTCTGTGCCATATTTGATTCAGTTCCGTTCAGGTGATTAAAGCCTTAGCACATACTCAACGGAGATTTCGATTCGTGCTTTATTCCCTGTCACGAATTCTTTCTTGAAATTCCCGTAGAGCAAGAAGCGAATCTATGGGTGTTGTTCTGTCTAAATCCATATGCTTGATTTCTTCTAGAATCGGATCTTCCACAGTCAATGGTTCGAGACTCATCTGCTTCACAACAGGTTCTTCGCTTGATTCTCCGGTCACTGCTACGGGTTTTTCATTCTCAAATCTTACCAGCATTTCTGCTGCTCTGCTTACTACAGGCTCAGGTACTCCTGCCAAGGATGCCACATGTACACCATAGCTTTCGTCAGTAGGCCCTCCAACTACCTTGTAGAGAAAAACAATATCGTCGCCCGCTTCTTTTGCTAGGGTATGTACGTTCTTGATACCATGATAGTCTTCAGCCATCTGAGTAAGATGATGATAATGGGTGGCAAAGAGTGTTCGTGTCTTCATCTTGGCAATCTCTTCAGCTACTGCCCATGCAAGAGCCATACCGTCATAGGTACTTGTACCGCGACCAACTTCGTCGAGAATAACGAGGCTCCGTTCGGTGGCATTGTTGAGGATGTTCGCGGTTTCGATCATCTCCACCATGAACGTGGATTGGCTGGCTGTCAAGTCGTCAAAAGCGCCCACCCTTGTGAAGATTCTGTCAACCAGTCCTACCGTGGCTCTCTTGGCAGGAACAAAGGATCCCATTTGAGCAAGGAGGACAATGAGTGCATTCTGTCGCATATACGTGCTCTTCCCTCCCATGTTAGGCCCTGTTAAAATCAACAGCGTAGTTCCGTCTTCGCCCATTGATAGGCTGTTTGGGACGAATTCGTTTCTACCCAGTGCCACTTCCATTGCCGGGTGTCTGCCTTCTACTACCCGGATTGTCTTATCCTCGACAATCTTCGGTCGGTTGTATCCTCTCTTGACTGCAACTTCTGCTAATGAAACAATGACATCTGCAAGAGCAATAGCCTGTGAATTCCTTCGTAGCGGTTTGACCACTTCCTTCACTTCTGCTCTCAAATCCTCATAAAGCTCATATTCCAGATGATTGATTTTCTCCTCTCCAGCAAGAACAGTGGCTTCCTTCTCTTTTAGCTCTGGAGTGATATATCGCTCCGAATTGGTTAGTGTTTGTTTCCGTTCATACTCGGGCGGAACCTTGTCAGTATTGGTGTTTGTTACTTCAAGGTAGTATCCGAAGACTTTGTTGTATCCAACTTTCAGCGATTTTATTCCAGTTCTTTTTCGCTCCTTGCCCTGCAAAGATCTAATCCATTCCTTGTCTGCCGCTATCTCTGATTTCATGGAGTCTAGTTGTTCATCATAGCCATCTTTGATTATCCCTCCTTCTTTCACAGTGGCAGGGGGATCATCAACAACTGCTTCCTCCAGTGTGTTCCTCAAATCCTCAAGTGCATCAATGGAGTCAGCAGCTGATTGCAGAATCGAACAATCACAGCTCTGGAGAATCTCTCGTATTTCGGGAATCTTGGCAAGAACAGTTCTCAAAGAGACCAAGTCTCGGGCATTGGCTGTACCAAATGCAATCCTGCTCACAAGACGCTCAAAATCTCCGGTCTTGTCGAGCTTCTCTGCAATATTCTTTCTGACCAGTGCAGATCTCGCAATTTCTTCAACCGCATCAAGTCGCTCATTGATACTGCTACTGTCCATGAGGGGTTGAAGCATCCACTGTTTGAGTTTTCTTCGACCCATGGGAGTACTTGTTTCAGAAAGGACGGAAAGAAGGGTGCCGCGGGTAGACCCGTCTCTAGCATTCTTGACTAGTTCAAGATTGCGCTGGGTAATCGCATCAATTGTCATATGGTCCTGAATAGAGTATGTGCTGATTCCGGTCAAGGCCGCCTTCTGTCCTCTATGTACCTCGGAGAGATACGCCAAGATAGCACCGACAGCTCCGAGTGCAACGGGCTTATCAGCGAGGCCATATCCGTCAAGAGTTGTTACACCAAATTGCTCCTTGACAGCCCTTTCTGCTGATCTGGCTGAGAAATCCAAATCCTCTCTGAAATCTACCTTCTTTACGCCCTCTCGCAAATCCTGGACAATTTTCTCTCCGGCCATGGACTCAGGTAACAGAAGCTCAGACGGATTCAACCTAGCGAGCTCACTCATGACCTCCTCACTATCAGGTTCAGCTTCAAACTCGGTTGCTATGAACTCTCCTGTAGATATATCAACTGCGGCAAGCCCTATCATTTCTTCGTGGACAACCATGGCGGTCAAGTAGTTGTTTGCATTACTTTCAAGCATCGAGCTCTCAAGCACGGTACCTGGAGTGATTACTCGTACCACCTCTCTCCGGACCAGTCCTTTTGCTTCTGAAGAATCCTCTACTTGATCTGCTAGGGCAACCGTATGTCCGGCTTCAAGCAGCTCTGCTATATACTGCTCTACTGAATGATATGGGACACCACACATTGGCCAGCTGTCTACACCTTCACCTCGGGATGTCAAGACAATATCTAGGATTTCTGAGGCGATTTCAGCGTCTTCATTAAACAGCTCGTAAAAGTCGCCTAAGCGGAACAACAACAAACAATCCTTATGCTGTCTTTTGAGCTCTAGATACTGTCTCTGCATAGGTGTGAGTTTCTTCAAGATGAGTCTCCAATTCAGAGGTCCGAGGTTTGCAAGAAATACATTTTGGATTCAATGTGGCGGAGCGCCAGTAAGACTTGAGACGATATATGTAATGAGTAGCGTCAGTCCTCCTGCTGCAAGCGTTTTCATTCCGTAGATGAGGATATTTGTTTTGGACATCCAGCCCAGGAATCCACCCAACAAGAACAACAACAGAAGTCCAATGGCCAATGACGCATAGAATGCATGTAGTGGCTGTAACCATCCCGGAAAAACAAGGAATAATGGAGTTATGCAAATCAGGATTGCAATCGATGGTGTCAGCCCGTCAACAAGAGAAACGACCAGCGCACTTTCTCTTTCTGCCTTCACCAAGAACTTGTGACTGTATTGCTTCGATTTGGAGGCCTCTAGTTCTTCCAAAATAATCTTCCCTTCAGCTTCTTCAGTTAGATATGATGCGCTGAATCCTGCAATGAACATCGCCACACTTGTACCGAGTGAAGCAAGAAGAATCGGTTCGAAGGCAAAGAATGCAGGCTCAAAATGTAAAGATACAATCCCTGCCATTATGATGCCGAGGATTGGGAGTATGCCCTCGAACACTTCAAGCCCGATATGTCTGCGGATGACTTGAACGCGATCAGTTAGCTCGAGTTCCTCTTCAATACGTTTGATTAGATTGTTTTCATCACAGCCTATGTCGCAGGATTCCTCCTCTGACAATACCATCGCCGAGCATGTAGCATGTAGAATGGCTTATCAAATGTTGCGATGAAGAGAGCCGCTATTCATACTGGAACTGATTTCTCAGGTTGAAGTGAATATTTGAATAACCAGCATCATCAGAACTGTGAGAAAACCAGCTGATAGCGTTTTCAATCCTGATATCCATATATTCACCTTGGATATTTTCCCCAAGAATAAGCCCAAAGAGAATAGCAGAATCAAGCCAGCTATTATTGAAAGATACATTGCAATTACGGGGTCAAGTATGCCAAGAGCAGACAAGAACATTGGAGAAATAGTTCCCAATGCTGCCAAAGTCGGAGAAATACCGTTTATAACTGATACAATAAGTGTTGTCGTTCTACTAGCCTCTGCATAGATTGTATGACTCATATCCGCGAGCATTGATTTCCCGAGCTCCTTCACAGCTCTTTTTCTTTCAGCTTGTTCTGTCAGATAGGAACTGGATATCCCCGAAATAAACATGGCTATAGCTGTTCCAATTGAGCCCAGTAAGACCGTCGCAAAAACGAATCGCGGTTCTTGGTTGACTAGCGATATGAATCCACCCATGATGATTCCCACTACGGGCAGTATACCATCGAATGCATTCATCGCAAAATAGCGGCGCGCAATCTCGGTTCCTTCGGTTAATTGAAGATGATGCATCATTCTATCAAAAAATGACGCATCCTCCTCATTTGGAATAATAGCTATGTCCCTTTCGTCCTTTTCAGAATCGGCCAAGGTGTTTCCCCATTTGATTTGACCCATGATTCTAGCTATATATACTGTATCAAAGACACATCGAAAACACTTTCAAATTGCGGATTTCTTCTGCCAACTAGTGATTAGTGTATGATTCTCCGAAACAGCAGTGGTTCGACTCTCGCATACATAGAAGATGACGAGGTTCGTGATTCCTCAAGAAGCACACTCTGCGAATTTTCCTCAGAGAGAGTTTTTGACAATTCTGGAAGAACTCTTGGAACCATCGAAGGAGGCAGTGTTCGAGATAGTTCCGGCAGTACATTGGCAAGATACAATGATGCAGCTGTCATGAGTTCCTCTGGTTCTACAAAATTCCGTTTTGGTAGTTCCTCTATTCTAGATTCGGCCGGTTCGACTCTATTCCGTCTTGATGGGGATCCAACTGATCTCCTAGAGCCAATAGTGGCGTGGCTTGTGTTTTTCTCTGAAGAATGGTGATCTCTTAAGATCCTGTTAGCATCGAGTTCCCTTAGGCGGACCTACCTGCAAGCAACGTTGACAGGGCAATTGCCCCTCTTTCAGGGCTTGCAAAGGTCGAAATTCCACCTGCTTCAAGTATCTTCTTTCCCTGAGGAATACGGCTACGTGGGGCATTCAGAACGCTAACCACCGGCTTATTCCCATTCTTCTTCGCTTCTACTACTGCTTCTGCCGGCATGCCTCCTCCTATACCCTCTTGAAAATTGGGGCTGAAAACAGTCAGAATCGCATCAAAGGCATCATCATCGAGTACTATTTCAAACGCCTTCGCGAATACATCTGGTTCAGCCCACCCTTTTGCAAGCAAATCCACCGGATTGGAGACTGGGATTTCAACCGGCATATCTAGAAGATTTCTAACTGCAGTCACTGTTTTCTTTGAAGGCTCTGGAAGGTGCATTCCATGTTGTTCGAGTGTTTGTGCCGCTATGAGGGCGATGCCCAAACTGTGAGTTATCACAGCCACTCTTTTTCCTTCTGCTTTGATTTTTTGTGCGGAGAGTACTTTCGCAGAATCCATCATCTCTTGGATGCTACCAACTTCAATAGCCCCTGCCTGCTTAAGAGCTGCAGAATAGAGCATAGCGTTTCCTGCGAGGCTTCCTGTATGGCTCAATGCGGCTTTTTTGGATGCAGGGGTTTTTCCGACCTTGTACACAACGACATCTTTGTTTGGTGTTATCTTTTTGGTCTCTTCGTACATGAGCCGTGCATCCCCGGTACCTTCAACAAACATGCAGATTACCTCTGTTTCAGAATCATCGTTGAAGTAGCACAGAAGATCGTTGAAGTCAACATTCACCCTGTTCCCTACGCTGGCAAACTTGGAAATTCCCACACCTGATTCTGAAGCTCTGTACAACATCAGACCTGAGACACCTCCTGATTGGCTAATCACCGAGACGCTCCCTTTATCGAGTGGGGCAGGATGGGGAAAGAAAGTCGCATTTATATCCTTGCGAACATTGCCTGCGCCTAGGCAATTCGGGCCTATGACTGCTATCTTCCCGTTGTTGGCTACCTTCTTGAGATTCTTCTGTAATTCAGTGCCTTTTCCTCCAAGCTCCTTGAAACCGGCAGCGAAAATGATTGCTGATTTAACACCTTTTTCAGCGCACTCCTTCATCACTCCCAAGACATGTGGCGCGCCCAGTGCCAATATGGCAAGATCGACGTTATACGGAATATCCAGAATAGAAGCATAACATTTCATATCATCAATGTTATCATGGCCTGGATTGACTGGGTACTTCTTGCCTCTATACTTGTCCAAAGCTGTGAATGTTAGAGCACCAAGGCTTTCTGGTCTTGGTGAAGCCCCAACTACAGCGATACTCTCCGGATTGAACAATCTATCAATTGATTCTTGTTTCCAGCTCAACTGTCGTTTCTCCTTGGTTCTTGATGGTCCTCATGTCGTGAAGTCGTCGCAAGAGTAGCCGTATACTCCATGCTTATAAGAGACCCTGAAAGTCTGGAAGTTGCTTGGATGTGTAAAAAGTGCCGGTCTACGAATCTGAAGAGCTTGGTATTGAAATCGAAATCGATCACGACAAGTGCGTGGGAGCGGCTGTCTGTGTTGACGTTTGTCCCACAGCAGTCTTTGAACTCAACGACGATGACAAAGCAGAAGCACCCCTTGTAGATGAATGCATTGAGTGCTGCGCTTGTGTGGAAAATTGTCCCGAAATGGCAATCACACACAGCTCATGCTAGAAGACAAACAATCACTGTTTGATGTAAAACAACCACGCAAATAAGCGGCTTTGGATTGTTCTTAATCAGAGAACACTGATCCAAGCCGCTCTATTTCTCTATTTTCTTATTGCTGTAATTTGCATCTATGGTTTCTATTTTTTCATAGAGAAGATTCACAAGCTCTCGAGTGGCCTTTTCGAAATCCGTGAAATTGACTATTGGCACGTCGTTTTCTTTGGCTTGCTCTTTCATGTAATCATGTATCTTTCTAGTAGCAAGGAATTCCCGTTCACGTTTGGTGCTCTCCTTGTCTACAGTCCTTAGCTTTTCAGTCACCCCTTTACTGATGAACATCTGTCGATGGATTTCTTTTTCGGGATCAATGAACACCTCAATGATACTACTTGAGAGCTTCTTCAATTGTCCAGGTATGATGTGAACTCCCTCAACTAGTCCGGATGCTCCTTCTCTGATTATTCGTTGAATCAATCCGGTGATTTCGGTTCTCATGATACTGCATTGAGCCAAATAACCACGTATGATCTTGTCAAGAGAACTAGGCCCCACACGTTTGTATTTATGAGCTTGATATGTATGACAAAAGAGCTCGGGATGTTGGTTCTTGTCAGTCTGCTGGCGCATCAGCTGGCGAATTGTATCTGTGCCAATGATTCTGGTGATTACTAAAATTGAAGTGAGTTCTAATGACAGTATGGACTTGCCGGTTCCAGATGCCCCTTCAAGAGCGACAAACAACGGAGGTATCTCTGGGATTTCTCGTCGCATTTCATGGTATCTCGTGATTGTATCGAACCGCTTTTTGGTTTCAGCTGTAAGTCTATTTCTGAGCATTTCGAAAAGCCTCCCCTCAGAGATATATTCTTCTTCAGGAAGGCTCTCCAGAATCTGCTCCATTATCATTTCGGTTGTTTTGCGACCGAGTCCGCTGAGCCTGAGTCTTCCTCTAATTGCAATTTCTGGATAAAGAGTGGGATAGCCTTCGACTTTGATTCGCAGCAGTTGCACCCAAGCTATGAAATTCATACAACCTCAAAAGGTATTCTGATAGCGACCGTTTACCTTAGAATTCCTTCCAAGAACAATAACCTTTCTCTTCTGGGGTTTTTTCGCCTGAGAAAGTGCGAGCGGCTCGCTCTGTTCCTTTCTTTGTGTTCTTCCATGCAAATGGTTTACTCATGTCTTTCTTCAAGTTGGTTTCTAATGTTATATCCGAACATAGTGACAATACACTTCTCTGAGTTTTGAGAACTCTCATTGAACAATCGTATACACGGATTCTTGCATTACGAAGAACAAAGACTTGATCACATTCTATCTTCACTCTTTTGTCCCAAAGAGCAAACAGGATTTTGGCCGTTGAATCCGCAATGACAATTTCTGTAAGGTGATGGTGATGGCCTGTGCGAGCCGAGATAATCTTTCTTTCCGGAAGAATCTTAACTACGCGAAAGATGATATCGACGTTATGAGAATCTGGCTGGAGTTGGACTATTCGAGTCACCTTTCCCGTGTAGCCACTTGGTAAGCCGTCAGATATCTCCAAGTTCAATCATCCAATGGTTACCTTGCGTGACTCATATTAAGGCCCACAAATGTGATTGGAATACTGGAAGTAATAGCAGGATTCTGTCTATGCAATCTATCCATATAGATCCTTGAGCGCCTTTTCTAGGCGATTAAGCCCTTCAATGAGCTCTTCTTTTTCGCCGCCGAATCCTATTCTCAGATGTTTATCCATTTCAAGGCCATAGCCTGGTACCGTAAATGTGCGGTACTTCTTGACCAGTAGTTGACATAGCTTCTTGGTTGATTCCCCATTGGCAAGCCAAGGTGCACAGACCATGCCGCCTTCTGGTTCAACCCATTCAAGCCAGCTCTGCTCTTCCATCCAATCCTTGAGTATGGCATAATTTTGAGAAAGCATGGTTTCCATTTCACCAAGTATGGCATCTCTTTGCCTCAATACTTCAATTGCAATAGCTTCACCAAGAGCAGAATTGCATATGGTAATTTGTTCCCGCACTGTGCGTATTGCTTGAATGACTGGTTCTTCCGCAATCGCCCATCCTATGCGAATGCCTGGTAGACCGTAGACTTTGGACATACTCGTTATGCTGATGGCGGAAAGGCTTAGTGTAGCGGCCTGTCGTGGTGGTTCTCTGAACGTGAGATCTCTATAGGTTTCGTCTACCATTAGATGCGCATCCATGTCTTCTGCTATTTCTATTGCTCTCTTGATTTGGCTTTCATCAATCATCGAACCAGTGGGGTTATTCGGATGTGTAAGAGAAATGAGGGTTGTTTCAGGCTTGACGATTTGGTCAAGCTCATCCAAATCTGGCTTGAAGTTGTTTTCCCGTCTCAGATGAAATAGAGTCAAGTCGCGTTCCAGCGATCTGGGAACTTGATAGAGCGAGGGATAAGTAGGATGTTCAACGACAACATGATCATTCTTACCCACGAGGTGCGATATAATCGAGAAATTCGCTTCGCTGGCACCCGTCGTTACCGCTACATTGTCCATTGTGATTCCTTCATACTGATTCGCTATTAATTGGCGGAGCTCAGGGCATCCAAGGTGATATCCATAACGGAGCTCGACATTCTCTAAGTCAATATCCATTTCTTCGAGGGTTAGAAATTTCATACCGCTCTCGCCAATGTCATAGTCGACCTCATACTGCCATTTATCAAACCAGTATTCGAGTGGCATGCGTTCAAAAACCATAGAGTCTCACAGGAAAACCGGGTGCCTCTCTGTACGATAAAAGGCTTTTTAGAACGGCACATTCTGAAGGATGTTATTTTAGCAAAGATTCACCGATGAATAGTTTAGGATTCAAACGATTTTTCGATATTTTTCGACGCTTTTCGTATGATTAACCTTAATACAGGAATTGGGAGGTTACACATTGTAACCATAAACCACTGGAATGGTGATTATGCAAAACTATGTCATAAAGAAAGAGGACTTGAATAAGCTTGTTGAGCGGGCTTTAGATGATTATGATGTCTATGCCCCCGTGCAAAAAAAGAGCATTCATGTCTACGATCAGATTTCGGATCCTGCCTCAATGGATTTGAATTATGGTCAAACGATGACTTCTGCTAAGAAGTTGTTCAATCCACCTGTTGAGAATATGATGACCTTTGATTTTGATAAAAAGGAAATCAAGGATAGACTTGAGGACACTATACCCGAAACTCCGTCGCTGATTGTGGGATTGCACGCCTGCGATATTAACGGCCTGCTCTTTTTGGATCGGGTCTATGGCGGAGAATACGATGACCTCTACTACCAGAAGAGACGAGAAAAAACCACCATCATCGGTTTGAATTGCCTTGAATCGTGTGAGAGTGGGTTCTGCCGCTCAGTTAACACGCATATAGTGCTTGAAGGTTATGATCTCTTCCTGACTCCTATTGAGGATGAGCGGTACTATGTCAATGTCGGGTCACCAAAGGGTGATCGACTCATCACTCTTGCTCCTGATCTTTTCGAGGAGGCAACCGAAGATGATGTTGATGCCTTTCGTAAATCGCTTCAAAAGAAGCATGAATCATTGCCAGTGGAATTCCATCTTGATAACTTGACGGAAACGCTTGATATGGCATGGGATGATCCAATCTGGGAAGAGATTGGGGAAGACTGCATGAACTGCGGTTCATGCGCTTTGGTCTGTCCTACTTGTTACTGCTTCGACGTTGTAGACGAGGTAGGGCTGGATTTGAAAGAAAGCACTCGCAAGCGAAAATGGGATACTTGTTTGTATTATGACTTTGCTCTAGTGGCTGGCAATCACAACTTCAGAGAAGAGCCAGAAGCACGACTCAAGTATCGTTTCTATCACAAGATGAGAGGAGCAGTGCACGACCAAGGTATCATCGCCTGTACTGGTTGTGGAAGATGCATAGATGCATGCCCTGCTGGTATCAGCTTCTTAGATGTGCTAGCTCAATTACAGAAAAACTGGGCAAGTGCACCTACTATAGAGGGAGGGAACTAGATGCAAGTAGAAGTTAAGCGTGAAAATGAATACATTCCTAATCTAGCCGTTTTGAAAAACAGAACAGACATGACAGAGTTGGAGACGCTTTTCGAGTTCGAATTCAAGGATAAGGACCTCCAAGATCATTTCTCTTACAAACCTGGTCAATTCATTCAGTTGAGTATGTTTGGTATTGGAGAAGCTCCTTTTTCAATCAGTTCCACACCAACAAGACCCGGTACCATTGAGCTAGGTATTCGGCGAGCTGGCGATGTAACTGAAGCTATTCACAGGTTAGAACCAGGTGATGTTGTCGGTCTTCGCGGACCTTACGGAAACGGCTTTCCCCTCGAAAAGATGAAAGGCAAAGACATACTCATTGTCGCCGGTGGGATTGGCCTCGTTCCACTTCGCTCAGTCATCAACTATATCATTGATGAACGTGATGACTTTGGGCACATGACACTGTTTTACGGAGCTTGTCTTCCGGAAGAACGGATATTCGTGGATGAACTTGAGAATGATTGGCCATCTGCACCTGATGTTGATGTATTGCAGACTGTTGATGAATGTCATGACACATGGATGGGCAATGTTGGTGTCGTAACTACGCTGTTTGACAAGTACGAAGTTGATTCGGAAAATACTGTCGCTCTAATCTGCGGTCCTCCTGTCATGTATCGCTTCGTTGTAAAAGAGCTCCTGGACCTAGACTTCCGGAGAGACGAGATATACATGTCATTGGAGCGCAGAATGAAGTGCGGTGTAGGCAAATGTGCACACTGCCAAGTAGGCCATAAGCTAGTATGCAAAGACGGCCCCGTATTTACCTACTTCGAAGTGCAGCGACTACAGGAGGCAATCTAGGAGGTTAACAAGATGAGTGATAATGGTAAACCGAAAGTTGGCATATTTGGATTGACCGGATGTGCTGGATGCCAGCTGAACATACTGAATATAGAAGATCACCTGCTAGATATTCTTGGTCTCGTTGACATTACGACCTGGGTCATGGCTAAGCAAGAGAATTCCGATGGCCCTTGGGACATTGCGTTTGTTGAAGGATCAGTTGCAAAGGAATCAGAAGTTGAGCGGGTCAAGAAGATCCGTGAAAAGTCTGATGTGCTTATTGCCATCGGTGCATGTGCCACCCATGGTGGTCTCCCCGCAATTCGTAACATGCGGGATATTGAAGAAATGAAAGAAACGGTGTACGGAGAACAAACGTCGCATTTGGATGTAATTCCAATCAAACCAGTCTCGCATTATGTGGACGTTGATGCAGAATTACCAGGCTGTCCAATGGATAAGATGGAATTTGTCCGCGCAGTGATGGCACTAGCTATGAAGAAGACACCACAGGTACCCAACTATTCAGTATGCTATGAGTGTCGGGTGAATGAAAACCCATGTCTTCTCGATGAAGGGAAATTCTGTATGGGGCCCGTTACCCAGGCAGGTTGTGATTCGTTGTGCCCCTCCTATGGTGCTGCCTGTGAAGGCTGTAGAGGTCCCATTGCTCAGGTGAATTGGGGTGCAGAGGTAAAAATCCTCAAAGAAATGGGTGCAACAGCCGATCAGATACGTAGGAAGTTCCTCAAGTATTGCCCGTCAACAGCTGATATGGAAGACTTCCAGGAGTTGACTTTGTGATGACAACCGAAAATATTGATATCAAGCATATTGCCCGAGTTGAAGGGCATGGCTCATTGTATGTGACTACTAAAGACAAGGAACTCGTCGATGTTAAAATGTCAGTCGATGAAGGAGCCAGGCTTTTTGAAGCCTTTCTGAAAGGCCGAGAATTCACAGAAGTACCCGAAATAGCCTGTAGGATTTGTGCAATTTGTAGCGCATCACACAGAGTAGTTTCAACCAAAGCCGTAGAAAAGGCGATAGGCATCGAGGTGAACGAAGATGTTGTAGATCTTCGACGGCTTCTGGTCTGGGGTGAGTATATTGAAAGCCACATTTTACACGCACTGTACTTGGCTTTGCCAGACTACATCGGTCATGAAAGCGTGATTTCTGCAGCTGGCGAATATCCTGATGTTGTCAAGATTGCGCTCAAGCTGAAGAAGCTAGGAAACGACCTTCAAATTCTTGCGGGCGGCCGTGAGGTTCATCAAGTAACTCCTATGGTTGGAGGTTTCAGTAGCTACCCAACAAAGGACCGTTTGAGAGAATTGAAGCAAGAGATTCTTGACGCACGCGAGGATCTGCAAACTTGTGTCGACCTCTGGGCTACACTAGAAGAGCCTGAGTTCGAACGAGAAACAGACTATCTCGCAATCAGAAGAGATGATGAATACGCTCTGGTCGATGGTGACTTGGCAACTCTAGATGGACTTCGAGCACCTGTCGAGGACTACAAGAAACACATCCAAGAGCGTGTACCCGACTACAGCTATGCAAAAGCTGGTGTTCGCAACAGCCATGGTTTCTTCGTCGGTGCTTTAGCTAGACTGAACATAAATGAGGAACATTTGTTGCCCTTTGCGAAGTCTGCTTTGGAGACCTTGGAAATTGACCTACCGAGCTACAACACGTTTCTGAACAACGCGGCTCAACTGGTGGAAACTGCACAAGTATTCGAAATGGCCGAGAATACCATCGACAAGCTTCTTGAAAGCGATATGGAATGGTACGAACCTGAAGTAGAACCCAAAGCAGGAACTGGAACTCATATCACCGAGGCACCGAGAGGTACTTTGGTTCATTCCTATGAGTTCGATGAGGATGGTCTTTTGACTTACGCTGATATCATCACGCCAACTGCTATGAACTACACCAATCTAGAGGAAGACGTGCGGGAGCTCTACCCCTCTATCAACAATCAGGACCGTTCTGGTATAGAATTCATGCTGAACCGCCTCATTCGGGCATATGATCCCTGCATCAGTTGCTCTTGCCATCTCTCAACAGTAGACTAGCTAGAGGGCACTCGTAAACTGCAGTAAGTGCGGTGACATTCATAAGTGAATAGTGTATTCCATGACACAGGAACTAGGCCTACTGTTTGGCAAGAGTGCAAAGTGATGAAAATGGTAAAGCGCGTCATGGTAGTAGATGATGAACCCGCCGTGCCCTCAGTTGTGGAAACGTATCTACGAACCTATCTTGATGATTTTCAGTTGATTCCGGCTACAGATGGACATGAAGCCATTAGAGCAACTGAAGATCTCCTGGATGAAGGCAATTCACCAGATGTTGTGCTTATGGATTTGAAAATGCATCCTATGAACGGTATTGAGTGTACCAAGGCCCTTGTGGAAAAAGGAATTGAGGATATCTATATCCTTACCGCATACGTTGACTCCGATATGATTTCTGAGGCTTTGGATGCAGGCGCAAAGGGCATCATGAACAAGGCTGATGGCTACCGTGATATCGCACGCAGAGCCGCTGATATCGTCCGTGGTTAGCTCAATGTCTAGCGCGTCTTTGTCAATAGGGCAAAGGCTTTTCAACTATGAGAGTCTAGATGGTTGTCTGACGACTTTATGACAGGAGAGAGAATCTGCAGATGAGATATCCTTCACTACGACTGTTCTTCCTCTGTACAGTACTTGCCTTGGCTGTAGTTTCGTTTTCAACACCAGTAGCAGAAGCCCAAGACTTCGATGATTCCTTTGTCGGCGATGATCGCCTGCATATTCTTCTCAAACTTGATGGCAGACCAATTACTGAAGCAACAGATGAGAATCCTATTGTGGTTGACTTGGAGGAGCCTATGCGGCTTTTCCTACAGGTTAACGTTACCAATGACCAACCAATCAACATGAGCGGAAACATATGGTTCTACTACATGGATATAGCACTCTTTCCGGTTGAAGTACGCAACCCTACCACAAATACTAGTTGGGTTGTATTGCCCTACGATGAACCTGTGGATCCCGTTGAGGCGGACATAGATTTCGGAGAGATGATAGATGCTGGCCCCGTTGACCTAGCAACTGGTCTTTTCCGCGCCTCATTGAATTTCACCTATAATGAACTAGGCGAATCGGAGACTCATTCAATTGGAGCGACATTCTATCTCAAAATCCCCGCAGAACCAATGGCCGTAGTTACGTCTGCAGCTGGAATCGCAGCATCCGTGGCAACGGTGAGCGCGGTGTATGGGATAGGCAGTGGCATTGGTACCATAATCGAGGGCCTCAAGACCGCTGCTAAACTGAGAGGCATTCACAAGAAGATGTCTGAGATCAGGTCGCTACCAAATCTCGCAGTCCTTGGAGCTCTTCCGGCCCTATTCTTAATGGTTGCTGGTATGACGTCGAAGATACGACGGAAGAGCGATGATGAGGAAGAAGAGGGGACGGGAACTGCTGTCAGCGAATTTGTTGTGAAACAGCGACTTCGAGAAGTGGCTCCTGATGCGTGGCCAATGAACAAATGTCCAAGTTGTTTGAAGGATTGGGATGAGAAAAGAGACGCTTGCAAGAAATGTGGCATATCCACAGAAGAAGCCAAGCTGAAGTATGCTGATGTACTTGTGGACAAAGTTGAGCCCGCCCTCAAGGTCTTGGACAAACACAAGTCTGTATCCGTTCGAAAGCTTGCGAAAAAGACTGATTCGAATAACTACAATGCAGGTGTTGTTGCAGCTGCGCTTGTTGACACTGAAGTCACAGAGATTGAGAAAATTGAAACGCCACTACGGAGCTTCGTTATGAATCTAGCAGGTATTGCATTCCTTTTCCTGACATGGCAACAACTCTTTGGAGCTTCAGCTAGTGACTGGCAGACTGCTCTCACTCTTGTTGGAGCGGCACTCTCCGTTGGCGTTGTTATTGCCCTCTATGTGCGAAGAAAGACGCAGATTGAAGAACTGCAGGAGAAAGGATCTGACGCCGGAGCCATTGTTCCAGGTGTAAGACCTCAAGAAGACACGGAAGAGACTTCACTGCCTGAGGACGAGGAGGTATCGGTTTCTGAACAAGATGAACCCATACCTGAACCTTCGGAAATCGACATGAAACCTGATGACGAAGGGGCAGAAGTTGAGAGTTCAGAACAGGACTCTATCGATTCGGATTCGCTGACACCTGAAGAGCTTGAAAAAGAGAGAAAGTAGGATAGCCTTTCTTTTCTTCTCGGCGTTGTTACGGGTTCATCAAATGATTTTTCGTTCTTCTACGAGCCGCAGAAAGAAACTGGAATTGAAATCAAAAAGAAAAAGCGAAAGGTCAAGATTCGGAGTTTCCTTTTACCGGATTGAGGTTAGTGGATTTGGAGGGCCTATCTATTCGGCAATCAGATGTGAAGGTTGTAGCATGGCATATCTTCTGCAAAAAACCGTCATGAAAAGTTAATCTGGATTTTGTCAAGTATCATCTATGCTTGACCTAGCCCCACTTTTCACACTCCGAACCTGCTTGTCTCGTCTTGGAATTTAGAACACGTGTTCCAAATTTCCGCATTCGCTTGATATCGAATCTGGCTCTGATGCATGCAAAGATCTGAACGAGAAATAGAAACCCCGATACCTGCCTTTCCCAAAGATTGAAGTTATAGTGATGACGCCGAATATGTGCAGCAGAGATTCAATTCTGCAGTGGAGAATTGCTTATGGTTGATCATATTGCCATTATTGGTTGCGGTGCAGCTGGAGCAACTGCGGCCATGCAGGCCCGGAAAGAGAATCGCAAAATCCCAATTACGCTATTCAACAGAGAGCCTTACTCTCAATACTCAAGGTGCGGTTTACCATACACCATCTCAGGAAAAGTTCGAGAGTTTGAAGATCTTATCCTGATGAAGGAAGACAATTGGTCTGCTCTGAAAGTGGATGCGAAGCTTGGGACTGATGTTACTTCTGTTGATATGGAGTCCAAGACACTTGAATACAAGGGAGAAGACGAAGAAGGCTCCCTAGAGTTCAGCAAACTGATTCTAGCTACAGGAGCCGAGAATGTGGACCCGCCCATTGAGGGTTTGGACAAAGACAGGGTTTACGGATTGAGGACCATAGACGATGCCAAGCAACTCGTTAAGGAAGCTGATAGGGCAGAAAAAGTGGTCGTTATTGGTGGAGGCCTGGTCGGGATGGAAACAGCTGAAGCTTTTCACGAAAGAGGTCTTGATGTGACTGTGGTGGAGTTCCTCCCGAATATCCTTCTTGCCATGGTTGACCCCGATATGGCAGAGATAGTGGAAGAACAGTGCAAGGAACATGGACTGAAGATTCTGTGTAATACCGCCGCCCAAGAGATTACCGGAACTGACGAACCAGAGACTGTAGTTGTGCAGGACAGAGAAACAGAAGAAACCTCCGAGATTGATGCCGATATTGTTGTAGTTGCTACAGGAGTTCGAGCAACCACTGATTTGGCAGAAGAACTCGGTGTAGAGATTGGACCAACTGGAGGTATCGTTGCGGACGATACAATGATGACCAGTCTCGAAAATGTCTATGCTTGCGGTGACTGTGTGGAACACAAGGACTTCATCACGGGTAATCCTATGGCCGGTGGTCTTGGTACTATCGCGGTTCGACAAGGTCGGGTAGCAGGCATCAATGCAGCCGGTGGAGATGCAAGTTTTCCAGGCATAGTCGGAGCAAAGGTAACCAAGCTATTTGGTATCGAGATAGCAAGTACCGGTCTTACAGAGCATATGGCTGATGAATTCGATGTGAACGTAAAGAAAGGATCCATCAAGGGGGAGACCAAACCACCTTACTATGTTGGTGGAAAAGACATCAAGGTCAAGACCTACTACACGAAATCGGAAGGGAAGCTCGTAGGCGGTCAACTCGTTGGACCTGAAGATGCTGCGATGAGACTCAATGTGATAACCCTTGGTATCCAACAGGAAATCGATGCTGTGGAATTCTTCGATTTCGAGAATTGCTATGCTCCTGCAATATGCGATACCTGGGACCCCTTGGTCAAATCGGCTAGTGTTGCAAGGCGCAGACTGAGAATGTAACTGAAAGAGGGTTTGTGTGTAACATCAGGTAGGTGTGGGGGCTCCTGTTTCTGAATGAGAAGTGTCCCACAATCAGTCAGGCATCACTTCTAATTCACTTATCTTCTCAGCTATCTTGTCCAAATCTTCAATTGCATCCTTTTTGTCACATTCTCGCCAAGTACGGATTCGAGGATCTAGACCCAGCTTATGGATAGGTCCATTTTCGGACAAGAGATATCGCACTGTCGCATGCGAGAGATCAGAGCCATGCGACTCACTAACGTACCTTCTCACCTTGTTTGTGAGATTCACTCGTCTTCCTCTTGCAGCTTCTTTCAGTACTCCTATGAGGTAGAGAGATATGTCTTTGAGAACTGGGAAATGCTCACCATCCCAATCAAACCAACGATCATCGCTTAGTGTCCAAGCGTCATTCTCTCTCTCAAGTATATCCTGGTATTGTCCATAGAGTGGACGAAATACCACGAATCCTGTGATTGCTGAAGCCGCTATAGCAAGAACCGAGAACAATGCATGTACTGAAAAAACCAAGTATGTGCTTACAATTCCTATCATTGCTAAGAGCGCAATGGCTAGACCGTAGAAGAAATAGAGCAACACACCCAGCGGTCCCCAGTCAACACCGTAGATATGCCTTAGTGGAACAGTAGATCCAGGAGCTGATTCTTGCAGTTTCTCCTCCACCTTCAACAGGAATATGACACGTTTGACTGTCGCTTTGCGCAGATACTGGATTGTATAGAGCGTAATCGCAACAAAACAAAATGCGAATATCAGGATTGGCAGCCAAGCTATTGACGCGAGGGAGAACTCGATTTGCATGCTGGTTAGGAATACGTTGACGCTAAGAGTGACAATGGTTAAACATAGAGCGGATACCTGCCACATACTTGACGTATAGCCGCGGATATCGTCCCAAGCCTGGCTCATCTGCTCGACCGTGATTCCGGGGTGCTCATTCATAGGTTGGCTTCCTGTGGTGGTCTGCTGTGTTTACGAGACAATCCTGGATAATAAGCGTTCTGAGCATTGGTTGCCTAGAAATTCTGGTTGAAGACTCACACACTAGGAACAACTAGTCTCAAGCATAGCCCCGCAATGCTCGAATCTATCTTCAAAAACCCACGGGTCAACTACGCAACCAAACCTCTTCACAGCTACCAGCAGCAGTCTGACCGTTCCTTGGTATTTATTCTTCTGAGAATAGAAGCCTTGTGTTGTTAAGCGTATACTGAAACGAGCTGATTTGAACATCAGTTCCAGCGATAACAACGACCCCTTTAACAGAGGTTCCCTGTTGAGCAGCCTGATATATGGCATTGGTAATTTCTTCCGCTACTTCCCATGAAGGTACCCCTACAGCTTCTAGTCCTGCTGTGAAGAACATCACAGTTGGAAACTGTTCTTCGGCAGCCTTCATAAGAGCTTCATCTGCTGTTCTGCGAATTGGTTGCCTACGATTCCGATCACGTATACTGAGCGGCGGCCAGAAGATGGCTTCCTCTGCAGATTCATCTTGGATAGCAACTGACTTTCCGCTCATTTCCCCCTGTGGGGAGCGATTCAAGAATGGTCCAAAAAGGGGAATTTCTTTGCTCTTTACTGCTAAACCCGATTCGATATCTTCAGGTTCTGATAATCCAAGCGTAACAGCTATTGCATGGATTTTCCAGGTTTCCAACTGGTCATTGCTCCAGCGACTTGACATGTTTTTCAAAGACTTCTTTGGCATCATCCCCATAAGCAACTAGGATGATTTCCTCGAGTGACTGCGAGCGGTCTTCAAACCTAGATACGCCCTCCAGTATTGCAGAAGTAGATTCATCATAGTTCAATCCCCCGACTCCTGCTCCTATGGCCGGAATGGCTATCGAAGTTACCCCTTTCTTGTCTGCAAGCTCTAGTCCTTGTTCAACTGAAGAAGCAACATTTTCTGCAGTTGCCTTCCCACTTGGTGGCATACCCGCGCAGTGCACAACGAATTTCGCCTTGAGTTTGCCACCACTTGTTATCACTGCTTGTCCCGGATTTATGGGGCCTTTTACCATGGCTTCTTCTTCTATTATCGTTCCGCCTTTGCTTTTGATGGCACCGGCAACTCCTGCTCCCATCCATAAATGGGAGTTTGCAGCGTTGACAATCGCATCGGTTTCGGACTCACTAATGTCTCCCTTCACTACAGTTATCTCGAGCGAGCCTAGTCTTCTCTTCAAGTGTGTAACCTCAACAATAGCGGATATACATGGGTGTGATTGTGTAAAAGGTTATGGAAATCATACTGCTCCTCACGCCAGTGGAGTTTCTGTGCCTTTTGCCTGAATTCTACAAACAGACGCTGTTAAATACAGGAAGGCGACAGAAACCTTCATGGTAACTAACTCACAGCTCATCAAAGAAGCAGCTTCTGTTATCAGTACGAAGCAGGTTGGGGAGTTCACGATTGGGAACGTCGGAAGTGCACTGATTACTGCAAAAGGGTCCATCTACAGGGGTGTTTGCATCGACACAAGCTCAAGCATGGGATTCTGTGCTGAGCATAACGCCATCGGATCTATGATTACTGCAGGCGAATACCGTATCGCGAAAATTGTTGCAGTTTACCAGGATGAGCAGGGTGGAGTGTACATTCTTTCTCCATGTGGCCGCTGTCGAGAATTCATGTATCAAATCGACAAAGAAAATCTCGAAACCCAAGTTGTTCTCGATGCGGAGTCTGTAGTCCCACTGAGAGAATTATTACCATATCATGACTGGTACAAGAAAATCGAACCATGAGCTGGGCAGGATAGTTCTATCTCAAGTAAAACGAGATACTGTTCTAGGGATATCAATGCCAATTGCTGAACTAGCCTTTCATCCGAATCTTCAATTCGTCAACTAGTCTGGTCCCGAATTTCGATTGTATCTACCAAGTTGGCCATGGACTGAAGACATGGTAACTTTCGACGTCCGGCTGCTTCGTATGAAGACTATCCTATAGAATCAAGTCACAATGCTGGTGTACTGATATTGCATGAAAAATAAGAAAGGAATGGTCGCAGGGATGCTGCAACCAATCACTGTATTGTTATTCTATGGCGTCATTCTAATGTTCAGCTCATCAACGAGTTCCTTGTACCTATTCCGAACAGTCACTTCAGTCACGCCAGCAGCAGAGGCGATATCTCGTTGCGTTACACGGTTATCGGTGACGATTGAAGCGATGTAGATCGCTGCAGCCGCCAACCCTCGTGGGTCACGTCCTGTGATAAGCCGCTTCTTCTGTTGTGCTGCGTTAAGGATTTCGAGAACCTTCTCCTGCACATGTCCGGGTAAGTCAAGCTCGGTGATAAACCGCGGGACATAATTAGAGGGCGTGGATATGGGCATCTTGAGTTTGAGTTTCCTAACCAATAGACGATAGTGCTTTCCGATTTTCTTCTTGCTGACACGTGAATGGTCCGAAATCTCCTCAAGCGACCGTGGTGCCTCTCTCAATCTACAGGCTGCGTAGATTGCAGCTCCAACCATGGCGTCGATAGACCTGCTCCTCACGAGCCGTTTCACGATAAGCTTCCTGTACAGGAGCGCCGCAAGCTCTTTGATGCTTTTCTTGAGACCAAGCTGTGAAGTTAGCCTATCAAGCTCGGTCATAGCCTGGGCAAGGTTTCGGTCCACTGAGCTGTGTACTCTGGTCCGGATCTGCCATTTCCTGAGCCTGTAGATCTGCGCTCGTTTCTTGGCTGAGAACCGTTTTCCTGAGGAATCACGGTCGCGCCAGTCAATCATCGTGCTGAGCCCTTTGTCGTGTATTGTGTAGTTCGTGGGAGCTCCAGCCCGTGCTCTGGCGTTCCGTTCTTCTGTAGTGAAAGCTCGCCAGTCCGGGCCCTTGTCAATTCTATGATCGCTGACTACAAGGCCGCATGTTGCGCAAATACGTTCACCTTTCTCTAAGTCCTGCACCACATCATGTCCTCCACACTCTGGACAGGTGAATTCAGCTGACCTCTTTCTTCTCTCTTCTGCTGATTTGGTATTGGATGCCATCTCCTAATATCTCTCCATTGTCAGGTTTGTCTGGTATCCTATCTCCAGATAGCTCTAACACAGTAGAAATCCAGTTAGCAGTGGCGCTAGTGTGTAGAACGGTTGGAGCAGACCCTCAGACTTTTACCGTTACACTTATATGCATGGAATCTACACTAATAAATCTTTCGATAAAAAGTGGTCATTTGGAAACTTACCTATAGTTTTCCGCTTCCTACACCACATAGTAAGAGAGTAAACCAATTTAAGATTATCGCTGGTTTAACATCTGCTAGAAAGAATAAAAAACGGTTAATTTCATCCCCTCGGTTATTTTCCTTACCCTAAAATCTTTCTAGTAGTGGGCTTTACACCATGAATATGGACCATCAATCCAGCCCCACATTTGAGGATCAGGTCGAGGAACTGAAGGCGAAATTCGGTAAGCCGCAGGTATTTACATTTTCAGCCGATTTCCTGAATTTTGAGTGCGACCTCGTAAAACGAAGTGCTGCAAAAGGACGAAACCATGACATCACCTGTTTCATTCGAAAGGATGGTCAATACGTGGTGATTCAGAAACACCAATATGCTCAGACCGGCATATATCGTGCTCCTTCTGGTGGGGCCTATCCCGATGAGGATTTGGAGGATGCTGCAGAACGAGAGATGTATGAAGAGACCGGGCTCCAAGTAGATCTTAAGAAGTTCGTCATGGATGTCCGGCTCGAAGTCAGATGCCCGGATGAAACAATTCCTTGGCGTTCTTTGGTCTTCTTAGCAGAAGCCGTCAACGGCGATTTACATATCATTGACGATTATGAAATCTATAATGTGCGTCTTATGTCGAGGGAGGAAATGCTTGGATCTGTTGATGAGCTTATGGTGGAGAGCGGGTGGGGTGGGTTTGAATATCGCTCTTTCCTTACACGATCTTTCTTTGAGACCTTGGATGAACTGGATGACGGTTGAGCCATTTTTTGTTACGGGTTTAGAGTTATGTTGAGCTTATCTACGAGTTCCTTGTATCTATTTCGAACAGTGACTTCTGTTACTCCGGCCGCCGCCGCGATTTCTCGTTGGGTAGCTTTGTCGCCCACGATAATAGAAGCTATGTAAATTGCTGCAGCAGCCAAACCTCTGGGATCTTTTCCTGTTACAAGACTGTGTTTTTTCTTCGCGGCTTCTAGAATTTCCATGACCTTCTCATGAACCGTGCCTGGGAGATTCAACTCGGCTATCAATCGCGGAACATAATTCATCGGGTCACTTATGGGCATACGCAAGTTAAGCTTCTCGACTAAGAGACGATAATGCCGTCCGATTTTCTTCCTACTGATTCGTGATTCTCTTGCAATTTCATCCAGCGAGCGTGGAGCTTCTCTGAGTCTACACGCGGCATAGGCGGCAGCTGCTACCATGGCCTCAATGGACCTGCTTCTGATTAGTTTCTGTATAATTAGCTTCCTGTAAAGGACGGCGGCTAGTTCCTTTATACCACTGCTAAGCTTTAGCTGTGATGCAAGTCTATCAAGCTCGCTCATTGCTTGAGCTAGGTTTCGTTCTACGGAGCTGTGTACCCGTGTGCGAATCTGCCATCTTCGAAGCCTGTAAATTTCCGAGCGTCTCTTTGCTGAGAAGCCTTTCCCCTGCGCATCACGGTTTCTCCAGTCAATTAACGTGGAAAGACCCTTGTCATGCTTGGTATAATCAGCTGGTGCCCCTGCCCGTGCGCGGCTCTCTCTTTCTTCAGAAGTAAATGCTCGCCAATCAGGGCCTCTATCCATGTGATGCTCACTTATTACAAGGCCACAAGATGCGCAGATTTTTTCGCCTTTCTGGATGTCCTCTACCAGCTCATGCCCGCCGCACTCAGGACATGTGAACTCCTCTTCGGATTTCTTCTTGTCTTTTTTCTTACTTTGGCCCATTTGGATAGGCTCCCATTGTGCCTTGTATATTATGTGATTGGTTTCTGATAAATCTGTAAGGAAGCTATCCACTAGTACCTCAATAAAAATCTACCACATTTGCTGATCTAGGATTTGACGAAATGCTTTCCGCCTTCTGTGACATAGTATTCCTCGGTGACCAGCTTTTTCTGCTGACAACTCTCAGCCATAGGACATGTGGGACAAGTAACGTCCGGCTCACAATTGCATTCGCCAAATCTGAGGTATCCATTCTCCAAGAGGATACTAAGCATATCCTCCAGTGTGGACATCTGAACTCCCAGTTCCTTGGCAATCTCTTTTTTGTGAGCAACTTTCTCTTCAAGAATGAGACGCAATATACGTTTGAGCAACTATTTCACTTCCTTTGGCTTCTTCATAACCTGTTTCGAGAACGGATACATCGCAACAAGCAAAGGAACTACAGCTGGAAAAATCCAAATGGCCTGAGTGAAGTCAGAAGCGATTTGCCAGTTGGTCCAACCCTCAAGTGCAAGTAACCACCCTAGTGCATTTGAAAATAGAATAACGATTTGTAGTCCTGCAATTACCCCGGCCAGCAATATTCCGACCATGAGAAACGGGATGGCATCAGAAACTGATTTTCTCAACTCCTTTGCACCTTCAATGAAAACGATGCCAACAATCAATATCATAATCCCTGTGAGCACATCCGCGGAGAAGGGGGCAACAGATACCACCCCAAAGAAGGTGAGTAGTGTGAGTATCCCCGAGACTGTGTAAACAACTGCTGAAATCAAACCCAGCAACATGAAAGTGGTTCTTTGTTCCATGATTCTCATCACTCCTAGCTGAAAAGGAAACCTCCTACGAGTACCGTAAGTAACGCCAAGCCGTAGGCGAGCAAGAATTGATACGCGACCGAGAATGCGGCCCATTTCGTTGATCCTGTTTCTTTCTTGATTGCACCAATAGTGGCTATGCAGGGTGTATAAAGCAGTACAAAAATCATGAAGGCAACTGCTGATACTGGACTTAGTACTGATGTCAAGGCAGCACCGATTCCCCCTTGGCCTTGCACTGCAAAAATCACACCAAGGAAACCTACAACCACTTCTTTTGCAAGAATTCCAAACACCAGCGCTGCAACGATTTCCCAGGTGAAGCCTAGTGGTCTGAATACTGGTTCAAGGATCTTCCCTAATATACTGACGAATGATTCCGTCGCTGGAACTCCAAATCCTGCTGGACCAAAAGATGATGCGAACCATAGAATGATAGACCCCAAAAGAAGATACGTGCCTGCTTTCTTCAGGAACAGCACTGTTCTTTCCCAAGTCTGTATGGATGTATCTCGCAAGGTTGGCATCTGATACATTGGAAGCTCCATCAGGAGTGGTGAGGCGCGCTGTTGGAAAAGGGTCCTCTTGAAAATGAGTGCCATTATAACCGCCATAACAATGCCAAGCATGTACATTGAAAACACGACCGTGCCTGAAATCATTGGAAAGAAGACACCTGCCACAAGCACATAAACGGGCAATCTCGCTGCGCATGACATAAGCGGGCTTATGAGGATGGTAGTGAATCTGTTTGATTTACCCTCAATTGTTCGTGATGCCATGACTGCAGGTACAGTGCAGCCGAAACCCAGTAGTAACGGTATGAACGACTTTCCGTGAAGCCCCATTTTTACCATGAGTCTATCCATTACGAATGCTGCACGTGCTAGGTATCCACTATTCTCTAAAAGTGCGATTGCAAAATACATGAAAAGAATGGGGGGCAGAAAGACAAGGATGAAACCGACTCCCCCAATAATGCCGTCCGTAACAAGTGATGCAACCCATGGTATTGGTATTTGGCTGGTTAAACCACCGAGGTATGTGAATCCAGCTTCTATCATTGCCATGAAAACTTCAGACACCTGAAACGTAAACTCGAACATCGCCCACATAATTAGCAAGAATATGGGTAGACCAAGATACTTGTGCAAGAAGACCTCATCGAGCATGTCGCTAAGCAGCCACTTCTTCTGTCCTGGTTTGTAGACATCGTCCAGAATTTCGGAAATCAGCTCATACCGTTCATCAGCAAGAATTACCCTCGGATTGATTGCATCCCTGTATTCATTGTCCATATCTTGTTGATTCGCGGACTCTGTCATGGCGTTATCTCCAGAATCTTCCTTTTCAATTCGGGATCCTCAATCATCCTCAGTATTTCTTCATCACGTTCGAAAAGGCGCAAAGCAAGCCATCGTGGCGGAAATCGCTCTCGTAAATCTTGCTTATCCTCTATCAACATCACTATCTTCTTGAGCTTCCTCTCCACTTTAGTGCTATATTTGACCGCAGGCGGCGACAGTCGTTCGTACTCTCCATGATGGTGATGTCGTGGATGGTAGTGCAAATGGTCATCACGGTCAATGTCCCCGGGTAGATGCTCTTTCGCATTTCCTTCATGCGCTGTTGGCTCCGCTTGAAGATCTTCAGGAACCGCCTCTAGAATAGCGTCTTTGAGGTCTTCCATTCCTACCTTTTTGGTTGCAATTGTGGTGACAACTGGAGATCCCAACCGCTCAGACAGCTTCTCGATGTCTATTTTGTCTCCTCTAGATTCCACAACATCACTCATATTCAGCACAACTACCAGATTGAGCTGCAATTCTATGAGTAGCAACGTCAGATACAGGTTCCGTTCAAGCTGGGCTGCGTTGACTATGTCAACCACTACTTCAGGTCTATAATCAATGAGATATTGACGAGCAACTTTCTCATCCTCAGACCGAGCACTCAAGCTGTACACCCCTGGCAAATCCACAATCTTGAACTCGTAGCCCTTGTGTTCGAAGTATCCTTCCTTTCGCTCGACTGTTTTGCCCGGCCAGTTTCCAGTATGCTGTTTGCTCCCTGTTAGGTTGTTAAATATGACGCTTTTTCCTACATTGGGATTGCCTATGAGAGCTACTCGGATTGGCACTTCTTCACCTCTAATATCTTTGGAGAGTTAGATGCATCTAACACTTAATAAAAGCAATGAAATAACTATTGCCATTCGAGGTTATATCCAGCGAATAGAGAATATATTCAATCCCTAGCTGAAGAACAGCTGCCCTTATTAGGGATACAACATTCCATTTTCGCGGCTGTACATATTTCGTGTAGGAGAGGAGAAGACAGTATGTATGGCCGAATGCTACCTACTGGTTTTGTATGGTATCAGTCTGGAAACCATTTGATCAACTATTGTTGCTTTTCCTGCTTTTCTGGATTGATATTTACCAACCATAGGTGCATGTAACATGAACACAAAGTTTCACCCGAAGAGACTGTTGACTACGCTAGGTTTTCTCACACTGTTTCTCGTGGCAGGGCTTATTGCCACGGTTCCAGCTGAGTCAACGGAACATGAAGAAGATAACATCCCGATAGCTACCCTCATCGATCTATCCTTCGATGATACTGGTATCGCTGACAGTGTATTTGCTGACAGTTCGACACTTGAGTCCACTGTCGATGCGCTTGAGCTCATTCAACTCCTCAAGCTCAAACATACCGCGTCCATAGGCCGGATGTATGACAAGCTTACAGACCACATTCTCTCTTTGCAGGACTCCGGGGGTGGCTTCAGGGTTAGCAATGATTCCGTACGACCTGATATCAAAACAACTGCATTGAGTCTGAAGGCCCTTAATCTGATGGGGCGATTGGATACTGAGACCAGAGCTAAAGCACACTTCTATCTTGGGAACTACTTCTCAAGCGGTCTCAATTTTGATGAATGGCTCACAAACGGTGTCTTCGAACCCAAGTACTGGGGACTGGTAGCGGCCAAGGAACTAGGCGGTGTCGGTGTTATAGACATGGACGAGTTATCGCTAGCGAATGTCCACCTTCTGCAGTCAAATGATGCCTCCGGTGTAGTGCTATTGTGGGATGATGTCTATTTCAAATCAAATAGTAGTGATCCATTCAACGATATGAGTATAGACAAACAGATTCAGGTCATAGACAGCTTCAGATTCATGATATCCGATGAGAAACATCGGCCAACCCTCCTGAACCTGCTGATAGATCCGACTTCAATGCTAAATACCCTCATGGATGGATACAACGAGACAACTGGATTGTTTGGGCCATCCGTTACTGAAACGTCTCTTGACTATTCTGAATCCGTATATCGGGTATTGTCCGAGCTGGGTGAACTCGGAAGGGTATTCGATAACGATAATGGTACAAGACGTCTACAGGCTCTCTACAGTGCGATAGAAAACCACCTGAATATAGCCGAGAAGTCAGTAGAATCCCTAGATGCAGCCATATCTAAGATTCTCGCAGCATTGAGAATATCTGGGTATGTTCCATGTGAATTCAGTTCCTACCATACAGAATACATACCTGCCAAGGATGGTTCGACATTTCAGAGACAAAAGGTGTCGGATTATTCGCTGCAAGAACCAAAACGTGAAACCATCCACAATCAAATGCCGACATCAGATTTGGTTATGAACCTGGTTCTTATCTCATCTCTGGTCGGAATAGGGATTATTTCTTCATTCCTGAAGGGTAAGTGGTTCCTTCTCCTTGTTACCTTGCTTATGGTATTCATGTTCTTGGTTCAGGTATTCATGTCCGTGGTCCAAATCACCAATGCCGTACCAGAATTTCTGTCTCGCGTTTCTCCTCAGAGTGACGAAGACATACCACTGGATATGGGCTTGGCAAATATGATGTGGACCTCCCGGGTGGAAATTGAATCGGGTGGTTTTAGCGGTGAGCATGATCAAGATACCGAAGGGTCGATATCACCTGATTCCGAAGCAGCTACGGCAAGTGGACAGATTCCAATAACTGGAACGCAAGGCGTTCAAGGTGTGGTAGGCATTGCTATTCCTGAATTTCCGATTCTTACTTCGATATCAGGTGCCGGTTTTGGGCCTATCATTGGTACAGATCTTAGTATGTATCTCGATTCAGTGCTTGGTGAAATCGAACATATCCAGTATGAATCCCAGTTGGAGGTCATGGAGGCATACCCCGAGATTGAACCTGGGGAGACACTGGAACCTGACAGAATAGCAGAGATTCTCAAGACTTCATCAGACAAAATTTTGGAGGCTCAGAAGCTCATGCCGGATAACCCCGAAGTACACCACCTGTTGGGTAGGGCGTATTTCATTGCGTTCTCTGCATCGAACGCAAACGAGCATTTCAAGAGAGCTGTCGAGTTACAGCCCGACAACGCTACCCTCTTGAAGGATTACGGGGAGTTCCTGAACGCGTGTGGTCTGTACAAGAAGGCTGAGGCTGTTCTCAGGCTTGCTGTTGAGGCTGACCCCTTCGACCATCTGCCACTCGTTCATCTTGCCGAATCCATCATCGAACAGGTCAAGGAAGACAAAGGACCGGCTGAACGCGTTGATGAAGCCACCAAACTGCTCAACGATTCACTGTCCAGATATCCGGGCGAGGGTAAGACATGGCTCCTCTGGGGGATGATCTCCCTGATGCACAAAGACTGGGAATCTGTGGAGATGAACATGAAGGCGTGTATGATGTGTGACTATGACGACCCCCCGGGTCTACATGTTCATGTGTGCTGCTAAAGGTGAGCTTGGAGACGAGGAAGAAGCAGAGCGGGTGTTCAAGAAATTCAAGCGGAAGAACAGGCTGGAACGAGCAAAATGGAAACAGATGGAGAGAAAGTACGAGGCATGGAAGCAGAAACGGGGGATTGCCTGATGATAGAGCCGAAGCTGTACAAGAAAGCTGGTTTTCCGTTGCTCTTTGATGTGTACGAAAAGGAGCTGCGTGACCAGCCAGGCTTGCTTGCACATCTCAGGATGGTACGAGACCATATCATGCAAGGACAGCTCAGCATAGCCGAGAGTCTGTGCCTCGACCTCGTACCGGACTATGACTTACCTGCAGTATGGTACATATTGTTCATCGTCTACTGGTTTCAGAAGAATATTGAGGCAATCGAGAGGACGCTGAACCGTGCAGCCCGAACAGATGTGCATGATATTTTCTTCAATCTCATGAAGGCCGATGCCTTTGCTTGGTCGGAAGACCCACATCTTTCCCTTTCCATGTACACAGGGATTCTCTGCACCCGATACGAAACACCCTACGTATTCTGGATGGCGGGGCTTGTGCAGACCACCATCGGCTGGTTCTACAACGCAGTCGATATCATTAGGACTTGCCTGGACATGAATCCAGGTGCATCCGTTATGTGGGAGCGATACGCGCTGGCTCTTACCAAGACCGGGAGAATCGACCAGGCGCGGCAGGAGCTGACAAGGGTGGCACAGGACAACCCCCACGAATGGATTATCTGGAGAGCACTCGGTCAAGTTCTTCTCTTGCAGGAAGAATGGGCTGAGGGCTTGAAGGTGTTCCGGAGACTCAACGAGATGATACCGGATGATGCCTTTGTCAGTGTGGGACTCGGCTCTTGTCTGAAAGGCACCGGTCACAAGGAAGCGTCACTGAAGCACTTCCGGAAGGCCACCCGGCGAAAGGGTCACGATTTCGATGCGTGGATGAACCTTGGCGTGACACTGTCCGAGCTGGAGAGAGAGGAAGAAGCGATTGCAGCTCTCGAAAAGGCCCGTGCCATCAATCCGGAAAAGTTCGACGCCTCAGTATCCGACATCACCTATATGATTGAACACGCCATAAGGGACACCGTGGGTTCGGAGGCATGATGATCGTGACGGCAGTTAGCAAACCCGATCAGATTCGAGCTGAAGCAGAGACACTCTTGAAACAGGGGAAAATCCAGGCGGCCGCCGATATCCTGTGGGCGGCTGCTAAAACCCACAGCAAGGACGCGGCTACATGGCACATGTTCGCTAATATCTATCGAGACCACAGTAACAGGTTCACGGACGGAGAACAGGCATACAAGAAAGTATTGGAGCTGGACTCCACTAACTCGACCATTCATGCTGATTGTGGACTGCACTGCTTTAAGTTCAGAAGGCTTGACGAGGCGCAGTGGCACCTCAAACGAGCTATCAAACTGTCGAAGACTCCATGGTGGGCACACAGGACATACGGCTTGCTACTGAAACAACAACACAAGTACGATGAGGCCGAGGAAAGCCTTGCAATCGCCAAGTACCTGCAACCTGACGACTCGGTAACACTGTTCGGTCTTTGCACCCTGTACCTTTGCAAGGACGATACCGAGAAAGCGATGGAGAACCTTGAAGCATATCTGGGCACGGTTGACCTGTCAGACCATTTCAGCACCACCATGCGGACACTCGTCACGGAAGAATGTCCAGTTCATCAGTGATGTCGGTGCATACCCGGCTATCGAACCGAAGGAGAATGCGTCACCCAGATCACGGGGAAGTCCTGCATACCGACAGCTGGTCCACGAATACCAGAAGGGAGCTGGGAAGTGGAAAGAACAACATCGGTATGGGCGACGGAGTCTGGTGGAGACTGTGTTCAGCATGCTGAAGCTGAGATTCGGAGGGAGTCTGAGCTCACGCGGCTACAGGGAACGACGAAGAGAGCTCCTGTTCAAGATTGTGCTGCACAATATCGAGCGGCTCAACTTTCTAGAGTGTGACCGGAGGTGACTTTTTCCACAGAATGAAAATTGTAGCAATATTTATATATATATATATATAGTGATTATATCTTTTGAGCTCTCATTAGGAGGTCAAAAGAAATGAAATCTAGAAAGGGATATTTGATTATTCTATTGGTTCTTTTCAGCTTTCCAGCATGGTTTATGCCCGTCCAAGCATTTACGGAACAAACCATGAAAGATACATCACCAACAGAATATGAAGGAACATGGAGTACCAAGAATAATTATGCTAGAGAAACGCTTGAGGGATCTGTTTACAGAATTAATATCATATTTGAATTCTATAATGTTCCCCAAGATGCAGATGATTATTGGTTTCATATAGACTACGACGGCCTTTCTCATATTTGGCCATTTGGTGAACGCCTCGATGTGATGTACAGATGGAGTACAAGCGGTGGTTTCACCCATCTTGTATATTATGATCATTTTCTAAGTGATACAACCTGGGATATTACATCACCTTCATCAACAACCTTACAGCTGAAATTCAGAGGATGTGCAGAAGTAACAGATGGAATCCAACATACATGGTACTTCGGTGATGAACCAATTCTCCATATGTATTGGGAATAGAACATCATACATCTTTCTCATCAATACTTTGAATATAGGGGGTTGATGGATTCCGTAAGGAAGTCGGTAAGATTGATGAACTCATCGATTCGCAATAAGGTGCCTTAATTCTGGCAATTGCGTCAAGGATTCCACCTGATTTGAAATCGTGGATAGGTTTATCTTTCAGGGTGAGAATACAGAAACAATGTGAATTTCGATTGATTTGACGCCATCAACGATGTGTGGGGGACAATAATGACCAATGACTATGTCATCTCAGTTACAGAGATTACCAAGACATTTGGGGATCTTAAAGCACTAGACAGTTTCTCATTGGATATAGAACCGGGTATCTTTGGGCTCATTGGTCCCAATGGTGCTGGCAAGACAACACTACTCCGTATACTACTTGGACTGGCTAAGCCAGACAGAGGTTCTGCAGAGATCTTGGGAAACGATGTCTCAGATGATTCATTGAACTACTTACCATACGTTGGAGTGTTACACGAGCACCCCTATTTTTCACCTTCAATGACTCCTCGACAATACTTAGAGGACATTGGTGCACTCTACTCCACGAGTGTACCTGCAGAGGACCTTCTCTCAATGGTAAAACTCCTAGATGCAGCAGACAGAAAGATTGGCCATCTCTCA